>JADJPF010000011.1 GCA_016713405.1 Blastocatellia bacterium | reverse complement strand
GTAACTCACCTGATAAATTCCAAATCCTTATCCCTCCATCGCTTGCAGTAATAATTCTATCTCCTGAAGGACTAAATTCTGCTAATGAGCCTATTTCTTTATCCAAAAAACCTAAAGAAAGTTCTAATTTACCTGTTAAAGCATCCCAAAGTTTTGTTGTCCCATCCCGGCTAGTTGTAAGAATTTCTTTCCCATCTGGGCTAAATCGCACAGAAATAACAGGCTTTTTATGTTCTGTTAATAAGTGCAACAACTTCCCATCAGATAGATTAAAAACTTGTGCAGTGTTATTAGTAGCGGCAATAACTAATAGCTTTCCATCTGGGCTAAATCGTGCTGATGGCTCACCTCCTTGATAATCTGCAAAGTTTATCAATTCTTTTCCATTGCTAGCTTGCCAGATTTTTGCGCTATCTCGGCTAAGAGTTAGAATTTTGCTTGCATCTGGTGAAAATTCTGCTAAGTAAACTTCTTTATTATGTTTATCTAAAGATAAAAGCTGTGCATCTACAGTTCGCATAGATTCAGCTAGTAGATATTTTAATATTGGGTCAGATTTACCTAATCGATAGGCTTCGCTTAAATAAAGTGCTGCAACTAGTGGATTACCTAATAAAATTTCTTGTCGTCCTCGGTCTTCATAGACCTCTAAGACTTTTTGTTGCACTTTATAAGTGCTTTGTTTAGCGAGTTTTGCTTGGTGATTTGCTTCTAATTCATTACTTTCAGCAAGTTGTTGTTGTTCTTCTGCACGAAGTTTTTCTTGTTTAGCAAGTTCGCTGCTTTCTTCAGTGCGTTTTTTCTCTTCTAAAAGGCTTTTGGCATATTCTTCCAAACGTTGTGCATAGGCTTCAACACGTTGTGCATATTCTTGAGATATTTGGCGTTGTTGAAATAAGATAAGCAGCCCAGCTACTAGGCTAATTACAATTGTGCTAACAACAATTCTAGTTCTACGTATTCCCCTTCGTGCTTCTGAAACACTAGCACTAGCAAAATCTTCTTCAGTGCTAGTTAATTTTCCATTATAACGAGTTCGCCAAAGTTGGTATTCTGTTAAAGCTTCATCGCGCCAAAGTAGTCCCTTTACCCGCCCTCGGTCTTCCCACTGTTTAGCGGCTGTACGTAACTGGTCACGCAGTCGAGTGTTTTCTTTTTCTTCTTGCTGCCATTGTACAAGACGAGGCCAGGCCATAAGCAAAGCTTCATGTACGATTTCTACTTTTTCTATCCCTTGTTCACCCTCAGAAACAACTAAAAGACGTGCTGAAATTAATTTTTCTATTACAGCTTGAGCTTCTTCGCTATGGCCTAATAAATCAATTAATTCTGTTCTAGTAAGAATTGCTCTAGTCCCTTCGCTAGTAATTAATTGCCGGAAAGCTTCTCTAACAAGCCGTTGTTGGCTAGTAGTCATAGCAGCTAACATATTTTCTGCATGTTGGGCTAAAGCACCGCCTACGCCGCCCATCCCCTGGTAAGCCTTGCGAAGTAGTTGCTTAAAATTACGATCGCGCAGTTCCCAAAGCTTTGCAGCCGTAAAAGCAAGCAATGGTAAGGCTCCTGTCTGGTCAGCAACCGAGGCTACTATTTCTTTAGGTAGATTTTCATCTTCAAACTGATATCCAACTTTTTGGGTAGGAGCAACTAGTATTCTAAGTAAATCTTCTGGCGCAGGTGTTGTTAATACTTCCAAACCTTGTGTTAGACGCTCTCTTAAGCCTGGCAATTGTTTAGCTCTAACTAAAAAATCATCACGTAAAGCTAAAACTATCCGCACCATACTTTCACTTGATGCAGCCTCGGCTAGCATTGAAGCATAAAATTGACGTTCTGATAAATCAGAGCATAAAGTAAAAAGTTCTTCAAATTGATCAATAAAAAGTAAAATTGTTAAATTATTTTTTTCTGCTAAATGTTGTAAATAATCAGCTAAACTAGTTGGTTGTGTAGCTAATTTTTCAGCTAATTTTTTATCAATATTGCCAAATTCCCTTTTTAGCCTAGCTATAAGTGTTGCAACAGGATGGAGCGTTGGACGAACGGTAATTGCTCGCCAATTATTGGGGAGTTCAGGAATTACACCAGCTTGAAGAAACGAGCTTTTCCCTGCTCCAGAAGTACCAACAATAGCAAGTAAGGGTTGAAGTCTTAAGCGATTAATAAAGCTTTCTGTTTCACGTTCTCGACCAAAAAACAGGTCTGCATCAGCACTAGTAAAAGCCATTAAGCCAAGATAAGGTGGTTTTGCTGTTTGGCTATCGTGTTGGGATTCTTCTGCATCAGCAAAGAAAATGGCTTGGAACCATTCCCAAACGGTTTCATCTTGTCTTTCAAATCCTGTTGGTAGAGCAATTAGCTTTGCTCCATGACGGCCTTTTCCAGTTAAAAAAAACAACTCTTCTCTTGTCCCTGCTAGTGGTTCAAAAAGCTGTAGTAACGGCCATAGAGATAAAATAACTCGTCCTTGGCTATCTAGCAAAGTAGGTCGATTTTGTTGTAATTTTTGTAGTTGTGCTTGAGCTATTGAATGTGCAGCACGCTCTTTGCCCATCCATCTTTCTAAATGTTCACGACGCTTAACAACTATTGGATAGTCTAAAATAAAGCTAACTGCTTGTAAAAACTTAGTAATTTCTGGTAGGTAGTTAGCTAGCTCATTTTGTACTTGTTCTTCTGTTGCACCTAATAAATTAGTTGTTTGCAGTTCTAGCAAAGATTCAAAACTCTTACTTTGATCAGTTTTTTGGGTACTACTAGGTTGAAAAAATAAAGAAACTAGCTCTGGTACTGGATAAGCATCTCGCTTTAAGGCAAAAGGTAAGCATAGCTGCTCAGCTAACTTATACCATTCTTTATCAGTTAGCTCGACACTACGTAATTTTCCAAGAAGTGTTAAAACCGTCTCGCTATCTTTTTTATTTCCTGAACCAATTTGAGCGCGACAAGCTAGAGCAATTAAGCCTAGGTAACGTACTCCTACCTGTAAAATACTTAATAAACGTTCTCGTGATTGGTGAAGGCTACGAGCAGAGCCAAATCTAGCAACACTTTCAGCTAAAGGTTGTGGAGCAGTAGCTAGCAGCATTTCATAAAGCCTTGTTTCAAGTTGTGGAAGTACACCTTGCTCTATACTAATTCCGGCAGCAGTACGAAAAGCTGTAGCAAATTCAACCGCGCTACTATAACGATCTGTTGGCGATTTTGCCATTGCTTTAGCAATTGCTGTGTGTAAGGAGGGAGGAAAAGTCTTTTCTAACAATGGAACAGGTTGTTCTTTATGAGCTTTATATAGATTATAGAAATTTGTTGGTGTACCACCTGAAAATGGACGTTTTCCAGTAATCATTTCATAAGCAAATACTCCTAAAGCATAAATATCTGCGCGGGTGTCTACTTGAGCAGCATTTTCCCATTGTTCAGCAGGCATATAGGGAGTTGAGCCTAAAAGTCCTGTAGTTTTACTAGTATCTTCTCCAAGATTTAAGTTTTCCTTATTTTCTATTTGCAGTTTATTGATATAGCTTGTGTCATTTTCTAAAGTCTTAGCAATTCCAAAATCTAGTAATTTAGGTAGCAACCGGCCTGCTCGCGAAATGACCATTATGTTAGCTGGTTTTAGATCCCGATGAATAATGCCTGCATCATGTGCTGTTTGTACAACTTCACAAATTTTATCTAGCAGTGGAACAAAACGTTCTAGCTCAATTGCTCCTTGGGTGCGTAATAGTCTGTCAAGCGGAGTGCCATGCACCATTTCCATAGCAGTCCACATTAAACCATCGTTTTCAGCACCAAAAGCATAAATATGTGCTGTGTAAGGGTGTTCTAACCGGGACGCAAGGCGGGCTTCACGTAAAAATCTTTCAATTACTTCTTGGTTATCCCGATGTTTTTGGTGAAGTACCTTAACAACTACCTCACGCATTAAAGTTATTTGTTCAGCACGATAAACAACACCAAAAGCACCTTCTCCAAGCTTTTCACAAATTCGGAAATCTCCTAAAGTACGACCTATTAGCAAATCAACATTATTTTCGGTGCTTTCTGTTAAGTTTTGAGCATTAATTATAGGTGTTTCTAAAAAGTTACTGGATTGGTCATAAGCAACAAGCAGGGCTTCAACTTCCTGTCGGACTTTAGCATTTGGACAAGACTTTAAAAAAGCCGCCCGACGTTCTGGAGGCATTTCTAGCGCGGAAAGAAAAATTTGGTCTATTTGCCCTTGTTGTGTACCCATAGCCTTTAGATGAAAAAATCTTGCCTTTTATCTTAAGTTATTCTGAACCTTCCGGCAAATTGCTAATCTCTCGATAAAGCCAAGCCTTTGCTAGTCGCCATTCAGCCTTAACTGTATCAACTGAAACATTTAGCACGCTAGCTGTTTCTTCAATTGTCATCCCTCCAAAAAAACGTAGCTCAACAATTTGACTTCGTTGAGGTTGCAATTTAGCTAAACGCTCCAAAGCTTCATCTAGTGCAACTAAATTTTTATCATGTTCTTCTGAAAGGTTAATTACATCATCTAAAGATAGTTTATGGCGTTGTCCATCCCGTTTAGCTGCATTACGTGTTCGGGCATAATCAACTAAAATTCGGCGCATTAATTGTGCAGCAACACCAAAAAAATGTGCGCGGTTTTGCCATTGCACCTGTTTTTGATCAACTAAACGAATATAGGCTTCATTAATTAATGCAGTGGCTTGTAAGGTATGCTCATGTCGCTCCCCATATAAATATCGGCTAGCAATTCGGCGTAGTTCATTTGCAACTAATGGGATAAGCTCATCTCTCGCCGCTTCATTGCCCTGATTCCAATCTACTAACAGCTTTGTAATGTCTTCGTTTGACATATTTTCTCCAATTTTTTGAAAACTTTCTCACCATTTTATCAATGGATTGCGCGTTCCCTTTTAGAAGAAGATTAACATAAAAAATTAGAGGTATGTTTATGAATACTACAAGGAAATTAAAAAAAATCAAGCTTATCCTTACTTATTCTTGCTTTGCTATATTTGCTTCCTATATATTATTTAGTAACCTAAATAATATTAATTCAAAAGCCAATATAGACGATAGCCCAACACTTGGTATTAGTCGTTCACTGCCTTCAATAATAGTTTTAGACGATCCAAATATTCCAAACTCTGCTTTTGCTGGAGACAAAGGAAAAACACCTTTTGACCACAACCAACATATTAGCGAAAGAGCTAAAATTACTTGTGTTACTTGCCATCATACTAATTCTAATACCTTAACAGTAAAACTTGAAGAAGATGTGCTTAAGTGTGCAGTTTGTCACCAAGCCGATGATACAACTTGCACAATTGAAGGAACAAATGAAAATAATAAATTTAAGGGAAAACTAGCAATTAATGCTAAGGAAGCTTATCATGGGCAAGGAGAAAAAGATGATGCTGGATGTATTAGTTGTCATAAAAGCCGAAATATTGAACCTACTAGTTGCACTACTTGCCATACTAACAATGATAATGTTGAATATGGTATTGAACCTTTATTTCCTACAATTAGCTCTAATAAACAAGTTGATAAAACAATTATTGGTATAACTCAAAATAATTATACAATTAAAACTTATCCCAATAATTACTCTGGCAGTTATCCTAGTAATTATTGGAATTATCCATATAATAGTTCTAACAACAATTGGCACAATCCGCAGCCTAGTAGCCATTATCCTAGACAGAATTATTCTGAGGCAAATTCTTATACTCCAAATTATTGGAGTAACTCTAGTAACACTAATTCTTCCAGTAATTTGCATCTGTCCGTTTTAACAGATCAAGAAAAAAAACAGTTTGTTACTAATTCTGAGGGTAATACTACAAATTACCCTCAACCAACTATAAAGCCTATCAGTAATGTTTATTTATCTTTAGAAAATGAAAAGCCTGATAAAAAAGAAATTAAAATTGATAACTCTTTAGAAGAAAAAAATCCACCAAAAGAACTTGTGTCAGATCTGCCAGCCAATTTAACAACTAATGTTTCTCCTTCTATTTCTTTAATTGATCAATTACTACCTTGGGTTAATAAAATAATTATTGTAATTATTATTTTTCTTTATCTAGATATCAGAAGAAAATTAAGTAGCTAAATATAAGTCATTAAAGTCTCTAAAAATTAAGCCATTAAAGTTTGCTTAAAAGCAGGTAAATCATCAACAAATATTCCAATATATTTACATTCTTTTGTAAGATAAAAAAGCCCTTTTGCTTTTAGTGGTTCTTCTAGCACTATTACTAATTCCGGTTCACCAGCTATGGTCATACTTAAATAGTCTTTTCTTTCAGTTAATTTACCTGCTTTGCTTATATCTATTACTTCTTTAATCATTTCTCGAGGTACGCTTATTTGCCATCTTAAGCCAGCATTTAATTTAAGTTCTTGATCATTGATAGCAATAGGGTTAAGTCTAATAGCTTGAAAGTCTCCCCAAAGCCAAAGAATTGTATAAATGCTAGCTAAACTAGCAACCCAGGCTAAAGTAGTATCAAATTTTGCCAAGAAAAAATGTGCCACAATAGATTCAACAATAAGTAAAAGAATTAATCCAATAAAAATTGCAAAATATGCGTTGTTTTTGTAGTATGAAAATGTAGTTGTATTGCTCTCAATAAGGGGTTTACGCCAAAAGAAAAATGCAAAATAAAGCATAATTAACTCCTGGAAAACTAATTTTTATTGATGCTGCTCCTGCCAAAGCAAACGCCTTAGTTTTACAATTTGTTTCCTTAGAAAACCTGTAAAACATATAGTCAATTGCCTAACTGCTATTTGTTTTGCTTAATGTTTTTTACTTTGGGGTTCCTTAAAAGCTATTTTTAGATTACGAAGCGCGTTTTGCAGGTTGGAGCGAACTTGATCATAAGTAATATCTAATTCCTTAGCAATTTCCTCATATTTCATTCCATCCCAATAGAACTTTAAGCAGCACATCCGCTGCATTGCGCTAAGTTCATTTAATGTTTTGGTTAGAAGTTCTGTTCTTTGAGCTAGAAGCAATGAGCCATCTAAATCAATTTTAGCTATTAATTCTTGTGGAATATCTTCAATAATGACTTGTTTATTTAATGCTTCATAGCGTCCTCTTAAGGACTTGAGGCATTGATTACCAACACAGCGATAGAGCCAGGAGCTAAATTTAGCATCTTCTCGTGGCTGATAGTTATTTAGAGCATCTGCAATTAAAGCCATAAAAATTTCTTGAACCATTTCTTCAGCTTCAGCAGGACTTTGCAAAAACTTTAGTGACCACCAATAAACCCGTTGTGAATAACGCCGGTAAAGTTCTTCAATTAGCCATGGATCTTGGGTTTGCTTAAATTGTTCAACTATTTCTACATCTGTTAAAGATGCTAAATTCATAGATTCCTTATAAGTAAGTTAGAAATTTTGCGCGAGATTATAACAATTAAATAACTTTTGTGAGAAGCGATTAATCAGTTTAGAGAAATAAGGCTTGCCATCTAAGTCTAATCGCGCGAAAATCTTATAACTTCAATAATAATTATTCAACCTTACAAGTCTTGCATATAAAAACACTTGCAATTATGTGTTTTAGCATTTCTTGATTAATTAAATTTGATTAATTTGAGCGACATTAAAAATTATTGTTTGTAATAACTTAGTAGCAAAATATTTAAGGAAACAACTATGAGAAAATACTTACTTTTATTTGCATTGTTAGTATGTAGCAGTCTTTTGGCATCCAGTGCAATAATGAACAGCCAAAAATTTCCCGACATAACACCTAACAATGTTAATAGTACTGATGATTTCAAACAACTTAATCCGCTAGTAGCAAGTGATCCTGTTATGACCGAAGAAGGCCCAGTAACAGGAGAATTGCAAGATAAAAGCATTGCATTTCGTGGTATACCTTATGCGTCTGCACCAATAAATGGTTTGCGCTGGCAACCCCCTCAACCAGCACAAGCACGAACAAGCGTTTTAGATGCAACTAATTTTGGTTCACCTTGCGCCCAACCTGATGGAGGAAGAATTCTTGGTAGCGAAGATTGTTTAACATTAAATATATGGGGGCCCAAAGCTAAAGAAAATGCCTTACGTCCAGTTATGTTTTTTATTCATGGTGGAGGCAATGTTACAGGCTCTTCGGATTTAACCGCTTTTGGGGTTCGCCTTTATGATGGAACAATTTTAACGGAAATGGGCGGAGTTGTTGTTGTAACAATTAATTATCGTTTAGGGCCATTAGGATATTTTTCTCACCCCTCTCTTAGTGCTGAAGACAAAGAAAATGGTGTATCTGGTAATTACGGTTTAATGGATCAAATTTTCGCGCTTCAATGGGTACAAAGAAATATCGCTAACTTTGGTGGTGATCCAAATAACATCACAATTTTTGGTGAATCTGCTGGTGGACGTAATGTTTTAGCCCTTGTTACATCTCCAAAAGCCAAGGGATTATTCCAAAAGGCAATTGTAGAAAGCGGCGCACCTCTTTTTGTAGATCAACCTTTACGCACAGATACTAACTTAACTTCTGCTGAAGGCGTTGGTATGGGAGCATCTGCTAAACTTGGTTGTGAAAATAGCAGTGATATTGCTAGTTGTTTACGTACTAAAACACCTCTTGAACTACTAACTGCATTAAATCCCGATGAATTAGGTTTTCAAGGCTTTCAATATGGCCCAATTGTTGATGGTGTCATTATTCCTGATAAAAGCACAGAACTATTAAGAACAGGTAACTATAATCAAGTTCCTTTAATGATTGGTACTAACAAGAATGAATTTTTAAGTTTTATTCCTGGGCTAAATGTTCAACTTAACAATCAAGCTGATTATGAAGCTGTTTTAAGATTAGCTTTTGGTGATAAAGCTACTGATATTGCTAGACGTTATCCAATTTCAGATTATGGTACTCCAACTCTAGCAATAGACGCTGTTTTTACAGATTTTGCTTTTCTTTGTCCTGCTCGTACTGCTGTTAAGTTAATTGCACCTAGCCAACCAAAAACTTTTTATTACCAGTTTACTCAAGTAATAAAATCTGCTCCAGCACTAGGTTCATTTCACGGTTTAGAGCTTGGTTTTGTCTTTCATACAATTAGCAATGTTAAACTATTGCCTATTTCTAAGAAAGAAAATAAGTTAGCTGATAGAATGGTTGGGTATTGGACAAATTTTGCTAAACAAGGTGATCCTAATGGTAACGGCTTACCTACCTGGCCCGCTTATACAACCACTAATGATACAAACATCGTCTTAAACGCTAAGATAAAAACTGCCAAAGAGACCCGCAAAGTTTTTTGTGATTTTCTAACTCAAACTGTTGGTGCAGATGCTCGTTTTAGTTGTGGTTGTGGTGAATAATAAGTTTTTTGATTTAGCTAATATGCTATTAGCAACCTTTAGCATATTAGCTAAATCCCACATTATTAATTAATACTTATTTAGAAAGGCTAGAAATGAGACATGAAAAAGTTTATTTTTAATAAAAAAATTTATTTACCTTTAATAATAACTACTATTTTTCTTGCAATATCTTTTAGTTTTTCTTCTGCTAATGCAGGTCAAGACGATTGTTTAGACAAATGTCAAGATGACCCAAATTATCAAAAGTTTAAGAAAGAAATGGCTACAGGTTCTACTACAGCTAAATATTGTATGGACGCATCGCTTTATAATTGTGCTGTAAGTCGTTGTGGAAAAACTCCTGAGAAAAAAACTTTCTATAAAGATAACCGAGACAAAGAGTTAGCTAAAGCTAAACGTGCTGGTAAGGATTGTGCTATAGCACTAGCAGAATAGATAAATAGCCGCCCTACATTTATTTTCCTTACAACAATTTATCAATAATTTATCTGTATTGGCTTTTTATTAACTACTACCATACTTTAGAATCAAAGTTTCTCTTAGCTTTTTAACTTAAATCTGGTGGTAGGCTTAATGCTAGAAACTTTAAAAGACGTTGTAGCAAAAGAAAATAAATTTCTTGAGCAAAATAAAAAATTTACCCCTGTTTTAGCTAATTTTGTTCCAATAATTCTTACCCCACCATTACCACAACAAAATCTACTAGATACTTTTGCTGAACTTGCTGCTTTAGCCAATCATTCACTTGAAGCAAATGAGGTAAAAGAAAAAATTTATCATTATGGAGTTTCACCAAAAACTATACAAAACCGTCAGGTAAATATACTTGGCTATTTACAAGAAAATAAAGAATTTCTTAATAATATAAGTATTGATGATATAGCAATTTTTGACAGCCCTAAAACTAAGCCTGAAGGAAAAAATTTAGCAGAAAGAATGCAGTTTTTTGGCAAAATAGTTGATGAAATATTGGCTAAAGCTTATTCATTTAACGCTTTACCACCAGATGATATTATTCATGTTAGCTGCTCAGGTTATCTTGCCCCTAGCCCAGTAGAAAAACTAGTTTCAACTCGTCATTGGGTCAATACTACAGTAACACATTCTTATCATATGGGTTGTTATGGTTCTTTGCCTGCTTTAAGAATGGCAACAGGCTTTTTAGCCGCCTCTCAGCTAGGTTTAAGCAAAGCTAAATCACAAATTGACATTATACATACAGAATTTTTAACACTACATCTTAACTTAGTAAATTTAACTCCAAGAGATATACTAGCAATGACACTTTTTGGAGATGGATTTATAAAATATTCGCTTTACCCAAAAGAAATTTTTCAGATACAAAACACTTATGGACTAGAAATTTTAGCTCTAAAAGAAACCATAATACCCAATACACTAGCAGAAATGCTTTGGAATCTTTCCAGCCATAATTTTGAAATGATACTTTCTAAAAAGATTCCATTTATTATTAGAGATAATATTTTGCCATTTGTAGAAAGCTTAATGTTAGAAGTAGGGCTTGATTTTGCTAAAGACAAAGAAAAAATTTTATTTGCTATTCATCCTGGCGGGCCAAAAATTATTGAATTTATTCAACGTAGCTTAAAACTTAATCCAGAACAGGTAGCGTTTAGTCAAGAAATTTTAAGTAATTTTGGGAATATGTCGTCAGCAACCTTACCCTATATTTGGGAAAAAACTGTTGCTAGCAATGAAATTCCTGTAGGTACATTAATATTAAGTATAGCTTTTGGCCCTGGTCTTACTGCGGCTGGGGCTATTATGAGAAAGACTATTTCCTAGTCCTCATCTACATCAATAATAGCATCTACATCTGCTTTAGCAGCAGCAACTTTTAAGATAGTTCGGATAGTGCTAATGGTTTTTCCACCTCGGCCTAAGAGTTTCCCCATATCCGTCTTTGCTACCTTGATATTGTAATAAAACTTACCCTGTCTTTCTCGTTCTGTTACTGCTACATCATCTTTACTATCAACTAGGGTGATGATTAAAAATTCTAATAATTCTTTTAATCGATGGCGGCGGCGTGTTGGTGGGCGTTCCATTCGAGGTTCTCTATAGGAGATATCTGTTTTACCAAATCGCGGGTTTCTACGCATAATTTTTCCTATATATTTAACTAAAAATAAATTATTTTGTGAGAAAATTTAATATCCTTGTGAAGTGGCAATGTTAACAAAAAATTATTTGTTGCCCTAGTCTTGTTGGCAGATCTTTTAAGGATTGTTTACTGTCATAGACTTAACAGTTTTTGTTAAATTAGAGTTAACAAATTGCCTATAAGTCAAAGCTGTAATAACTCCCCCAAAAATGCTATAGACAAGTAAAAGTAAGCTTTCGTATATACCTAACGTATTACCACTAGTTAAACGTAATAAAATAAATATAAGTAGTAGTAGTATTGGGCTAGCAATTAATAGTAAGTTTATATTTTGTCCCCAGCTTAACCAACGTAAATAACGATTTTGATTAGATAGCTCAGAAAGGCTTAAAAGTGCTGTGCCAAGTATTAAAAATGCAACAAAAGGAGGTTCAGGAAAAAATCCCCTTAAAGCAAAACCAATTGTTCCAGCAGCGAGTAAAATCAAAGGTTTAACTCGAAAACTGCTAATTTTTCCAACATAATCTAAAAGTTGATATTTTAAGCTCATCCAAGTTATAGCATAAATAATCGCTATAAATCCAAGCAGTTCATAAGTTAAGAGTGTTGAAAGTGAGAGTCCATAGCCAAAAGAAAAACAAATTAATCCAAATAATTCAACAATTAAAGCAAATTGATGTTGCCAAGGGACTTCCCTTTCTAGCAGTTGTAAGCGAGCATATTCAATAATAGCTTCCATTTCTTGTTGATTAAGCTGGGGATTTTGATGTTTTATTTCTTCAATTCTTGCACCATTTAGCAATGATTCTACCAGCGGCATTGCTAAAATGTTGGCACTGCGAAACGTCGGCTTACCACTAGAAATAGCAGGATCTATAACAATTTGCTCACGCCAGCCCATTTAGTTGCTCTCCTTTTAATATTTATTATTTAGTTGTTTATTTAGTTATTTATTTGTTTATTTTTAACTTTTTCAGACTTGGGATGAAGCTTTCTATTGCCCGTGCTATTATTAGTGTTTCTTAAATAGTTTAATAAATCAATAAATTTTTTATTAGGATTTTATGAAGCAAATTAATAACGCTAGAGTAACAGCATTTAAGGAATTACTTGCACAGAGAGTTTTAGTCCTTGATGGGGCGATGGGAACAAGTTTATTTGCTATGAAGCTTACGGCTGAGGATTATGGCGGAGCAAAATATGAAGGTTGCCCAGAACACCTTAATTTTAGCAAACCATCAGCAATTGAGCAGATCCACCGCAGTTATTTAGAAGTTGGTGCAGATATTATTGAAACTAACACCTTTGGCGGCACTTCTGTAGTGTTAGCTGAATATAACCTTCAAGATAAAGCTTATGAAATAAATCTAGCTGCTGCTAAAATCGCTCGTCGTATTGCTGATGAATATTCTAGTGTAGAAAAACCCCGCTTTGTTGCTGGTTCAATGGGGCCAACTACTAAGTCAATAGCTGTAACAGAAAGTGCGACGTTTGATGAATTATTTGAATCCTACTATGAGCAAGCAAATGCTTTGCTAGATGGTGGTGTAGACATTTTACTTGTTGAAACCGCGCTTGATACTCTAAATATGAAAGCTGCCGGTGCAGCAATACAAAAACTTTTTCAAGATCGCGGGGAGGCTTGGCCCTTAATGCTTTCTGTGACTATTGAAAAAATTGGACGGGCAATGCTAGCTGGTCAAAAGGCTGATGCTCTTTGTACCTCGGTTCGTCATTTTAATCCTGTTAGCATTGGTCTAAATTGCGCAACCGGCCCAAGAGATATGACGGACGAAATCCGCACCCTATCAACGCTTGCTGACACGGCTGTTAGTTGTGTTCCAAATGCTGGTATTCCTCAAGAAGGCATTTTTCCTGAAAGCCCAGAAATGTTAGCCGATACATTAGGCTATTTTATGGATAAAGGCTGGCTAAATCTAATTGGTGGTTGTTGTGGAACAACTCCAGCACATATCAAAGAATTAGCTAAATTAGCTCTAAATAAAAAGCCTCGTGTTATTCCTCGTTGGCAAGGAACTCAAGTTGCTGGTATTGAATACTTAAAAATTGAAGAAGAAAACCGCCCCTATCAAGTGGGCGAAAGAATGAACGTTCTTGGCAGTCGTGTCTTTAAGCAACTAATTGCTGATGGAAAATATGAAGAAGCATCGGAAGTTGGACGAAACCAAGTAAAAGCTGGTGCAGCAATTTTAGATGTCTGTCTGCAAGACCCTGATAGAGATGAAATGCAGGATATTTTGGCAGTTTTAAGACATTTGGTTAAAAAAGTTAAAGTGCCAATTATGCTTGATTCAACTGATCATCGAATTTTTGAACAAGCATTAAAGCTAATTCAAGGAAAAGCAATACTTAATTCTATCAACTTAGAAAATGGCGAAGAACGTTTTGAGCAGGTTTGTCCAATTGTTCATAAATATGGGTGTGCTGTTGTAGTTGGAACAATTGATGAAGACCCGCAACAAGGCATGGGCGTTACTGTAGAGCGAAAACTAGAAATTGCTGAACGCTCCTATAAATTGCTAACAGAAAAATATGGTATTCCAGCAGAAGATATTATTTTTGACCCCCTAGTTTTTCCTTGTGGGACTGGAGATGTTAACTATATTGGTTCAGCAGAAAAAACCATTAAAGGAATTACTGCAATTAAGCAAAAATTCCCAAAAACTAAAACTATTTTAGGAATTAGCAATGTTTCTTTTGGTCTACCAAATGCAGGTCGAGAGGTGCTAAATTCTGTATTTCTTTATCATTGTGTTAAAGCAGGGCTAGATTTAGCAATTGTAAACTCTCAAAAACTAGAGCGTTATCCATCAATTCCAGAAGAACAAAGAAAACTTTGTGAAGATTTAATTTTCTGGCGAGGTGAAGACCCTGTAGCCGCTTTTTCTGCTTATTTCAAAGATAAAAAGTCAGTTAAAAAAGTAGTTATAGAGAATCGTACTCTGGAGCAGCGTCTAGCAGACAACATCATCCAAGGTTCAAAGAAGGCTTAATTGATAACCTAAAAGAAGCATTACAAAAGTATGAACCTCTAGGTGTTATCAATGGCCCTAATGGACGGGATGAACGAAGTTGGGCGACTTTTTAATAACAATGAATTAATTGTTGCTGAAGTTTTACAAAGTGCTGAAGCTATGAAAGCCGCAGTAGCTTTTCTTGAACCGCTTATGCCTAAAGATGCTAGCAGTGTTAAAGGAAAAGTTATTCTTGCAACCGTCAAAGGCGATGTCCATGATATTGGTAAAAATTTAGTTGAAATAATCTTAGGCAATAATGGGTATGAAATTGTTAATCTTGGTATAAAAGTAACTTCAGATAAAATTATTGAAGCTGTAAAAGAACATAAACCAAATATCATTGGTCTATCAGGACTCCTGGTAAAATCTACTTTAGAAATGGTTAACACAGCACAAGACTTAACTGCTGTTGGTATAACTACCCCAATTATGGTTGGTGGAGCAGCATTAACCAAACGTTTTACCATTACTAAAATTAGACCTGCTTATCAAGGGCTAGTAGTTTATGCTAAGGATGCAATGAATGGGCTAGACCTTGCAAATAAAATTCAATCTCCAGAAGGTGCAGAAGAATTAGCTAAACTTGCCATTACAGAAGCAGAAAGTATTTCTACACCAGCAAAAGCAAGCGAATCTAGCCAAGAAAAAATGGTAATTGACTGGTCAATTTCTCTAAAACCTGCACCAGATTATATAGAACATATAGAGGCTAATGCTTCATTAGAAGAAATTTGGGATATGGTTAACCCTAAAATGCTTTTTAACAAGCACTTAGGCTTTAAGGGAAATTTTGCTGAAGCCGTCGCATCAGGAGATGAAAAGGCAGTTAAGTTACTTAGCCAAGTAGATGAAGTTAAAAAAGAAGTTTTAGAAAAAGGCTATTTTAAGCCTCAAAGTATTTATAGATTTTTTAAGGCTAACTCCCAAGACAATAATTTATTTATTTATGACCCGGATGGCTTAAAAATAGCTGAATTTAATTTCCCTCGTCAATCAAGGGGTTGGCAACTCTGCATCAGTGATTTTGCTAAACCTACATCTTTAGGGATGGGTGACGTAGCCTTTTTTGTTACAACTTGTGGTCAAGGCATCCGCGAGCTATCAGAAGAATTTAAGCAAAAGGGCGAATACTTAAAATCTATGGTTTTACAGATGTTAGCTATAGAAAGTGCGGAAAGCTATGCTGAATTAGTACATAAGAAAATCCGTCGTGCTTGGGGAATTATCGATGACCCTAGTTTAACTAAAGAAGAAATCTTTCGTGCTGAATATCAAGGTGTTAGGGTAAGTTTTGGTTATCCTGCTTGCCCAAGGTTAGAAGACCAAGCTTTGCTTTGGCAACTACTAAAGCCTGAGCGTATTGGAGTTAATTTAACTGAAGGGTTTATGATGGATCCTGAAGCAAGTGTTTCGGCACTTGTATTTCAACATCCACAGGCACGTTATTTTGCTGTTAATGTAGAAGATGTGGCAAACTTTGAAACAAAAGTAGCAACAAATAAGTAGTTCTAACAACCTAAAAACTAAAATTTTTACTTTTGAAATTAATAAAATATAGGTGTGTCTATGTATAAAGCTAAATTTTTCCAACGAATTTTTGCCTTAATCTTACTTTTTACCTTTTTTACCAGTTCCTTAATGGTAGCGCGAGCCGATGAAGGAATGTGGATTTTTGGTAATCCTCCACTCAAACAATTAAAAGAAAAATATAATTTTTCACCTGATCAACAATGGTTAGATCATGCTAGGCTTTCAGCAGTACGTTTTAACAATGGCTCAGGTGCTTTTGTTTCTGCAAATGGACTAGCAATTACCAACCATCATATTGTTAGATCAACTTTAGCAAAACTTTCTACGGCTGAAAGAAATATTCTAAAAACAGGCTTTTATGCTCCTACTTTTGCAGATGAACTAAAATGTCCAGACCTTGAATTAAATGTTTTGGTTGGAATGGAAAATGTTACTGAAAAAATAGGCCAAGTAGCTAAACAGGCAAGTGACGCTAAAGGAGCAGAAGAACTACGTAAAGCAGAAATAGCCAAGATAGAAAAAGAGTCCCTTGAAAAAACTAAGCTAAAGTCTACAGTAATTTCACTTTATGAAGGTGGAGAATATTGGCTTTATCAATATAAAAAATATACTGATGTTCGTATGGTTTTTGCCCCTGAAGCACAAGCGGCTGAATTTGGTGGAGATTTTGATAATTTTACTTATCCACGTTATGCGCTAGATTTTTCTTTTGTTCGAGTTTATGAAAATGATAAACCTGCAAAAATCGACCATTATTACCGATGGAGTACAACCGGGCCAAAAGATAATGAGTTAATTTTTGTAATTGGAAACCCTGGCTCAACCGACCGACTCCGCACAATAGCACAGATTAAATATCAACGGGATGTTTCTAATCCCTTTGCACTAAAAAGCCTTACACGTCAACGAGATAAGCTAGTTGAATATTCTGCTTTAGGTCAAGAACAAGAGCGACGTGCATCAGATACAATTTCTGGGTTAAATAACACCTTAAAACGGCTAAACGGCCAACAAGAAGGTTTGTTAACCAATAAATTAATGCAGCAAAAAATCCAAGAAGAGCAAGATTTAAGGGAAAAAGTTGCTGCAAACCCTGAATTAAAACAGCTTTATGGGTCGGCTTGGGACGAAATGGCCGCAGCTTATGAAAAATTATCTCCAATGAGCAAGCGAATATTTTATTCTTCGCTCTCTAATTCACAGCTTGCTAGACTTGCATTAACTATTTCTCAATATGTTACAGAAGTAAAGAAACCTAATGGTCAACGCTTACCAGCTTTTAGAGATTCCAATCTTGAATCATTAAAATATCAACTTCTCTCACCTGCTCCAATTTATCCTGACCTTGAAGAAGTATTATTAGCCGACCGTTTGCAAGAAATTTTTGAAGAATTAGGACAAGATGACCCATTTGTTAAAGCTACCTTAAATGGTCGTTCTCCAAAAGATGTTGCACAACAGCTTATTAGTCAAACTAAGTTATCAGACGTAAACTTCCGTAAATCTTTATTAGAAGGAGATTTAGCAAATTTAGAAAAAAGTGGTGATCCATTACTCGCTTTAGCATTAAGGATTGACCCAATTATTAGGGAGCTAGATAAATTTGCTAGAGAAAATTTTGATGGTGCAAGAGTTGCAGCAGGCGAAAAAGTAGCTAAAGCGCGTTTTGCTGTTTATGGTCGTAGAATTGCGCCGGACGCTAATTTTACCTTACGTTTTAGTTATGGCGTAGTAAAAGGTCATGAAGTTGGAACAACACTTGTTCCTTATAAAACAACTTATGGTGGATTGTATGACCGTGCAGCTAGTTTTGATAATAAAGCACCATTTGATTTAGCTCCTAAACTTCAAGCTAATAAATCTGCTGTAGATTTAAGCGTCCCAATGAATTTTGTTTATACGGCTGACACCATTGGAGGTAATTCTGGAAGCCCTGTAATTAACCAACAAGGTGAAATTGTTGGAGTAAACTTTGATAGCAATGTTCACCGCTTTGTTTCCCGCTATATTTATACAGAAGATCGAGGTAGAGCTATGGCTGTTCATAGTGCTGGTATGTTAGAAGCCCTACGTAAAGTCTACAATGCTCAAGCTCTTGCCGATGAATTAGAAGGCCGAAAATAACAAACAACAAACTTAATAGCCCAGCGATAAATCACTGGGCTATTATCAAATGCCCTTTTCAAGGACATCAAAGGATTTTTCTTTTAGAACCAATCCTTATAAAAGCTATTCCAAAATACATTTAATTAATTTCTACAACTTAAACTTTTATTAAAAAAAGAGGCTTTTTACAAGCTTTCTTGCATGGGTAAAAGTGTCATCTAATAAATAAAAAACCAGGAGGATAAAGAATGTTTTTATTACTGATGGAAGTACCGTTATTAAATGACATAGTAGTAATTTTTGGGCTGTCAATAGCAATATTCTTTATCTGCTACCGACTACGCTTGCCTGCAATTGTTGGATTTTTAATTACTGGAATGTTGGCTGGCCCGCACGGATTTAAGCTAGTAGGGGCAGTTCATGAAGTAGAAATTTTGGCTGAAATTGGCGTAGTGCTGCTTTTATTTACCATTGGTATAGAGTTTTCTTTAGGAGAATTACTAAAAATTAAAAAAGCAGTTCTACTTGGTGGAACATTACAGGTTTTATTAACTATTTTTGCTACTTTTGCTTTAGCTAAACAACTGGGCCGTCCAACAGGAGAATCTATTTTTTAGGTTTTTTAATTTCGCTAAGTAGTACAGCAATAGTCTTAAAACTACTTCAAGAAAGATTAGAAGTAGATAGTTCACATGGGCGAACCTGTCTTGCTATTTTAATTTTCCAAGATATTGCTGTTGTACCAATGATTTTACTTACTCCATTTCTTGCAGGTCAAGCAGGTGATTTAACTAAGTCCTTGCTTATTTTAGCCTTAAAAATAGCTGGAATACTGCTTTTTGTTGCTATTAGTGCTAAATGGATTGTTCCAACAGTTCTTCATCAAATAGTTAGAACTCGTAGCCGAGAATTATTTTTAATGAGCATTGTTGCAATGTGTTTTGCTGTCGCGTTATTTACTTCTTATATAGGTCTTTCTCTAGCATTAGGCGCGTTTTTAGCTGGTCTAATTATTTCTGAGTCAGAATATAGTCATCAAGCTTTTGGCAATATTTTACCCTTCAAAGACATTTTTACTAGCTTCTTTTTTGTTTCTATTGGTATGTTATTGGACGCTAGATTGTTATTAGCTCAACCAATAAAAATTACTGTAATTGTACTAGTAATAATTCTATTAAAAACTATTGTTGCGGCTGTTGCAGTTGCAGCACTTGGTTTTCCACTTCGTACAATGCTTTTAGCTGGGCTAGCATTAAGTCAAATTGCAGAATTTTCTTTTATTTTATCTAAAGCTGGTACTCAAACGGGTTTGATGTCAGATGAGACTTACCAACTTTTTCTAGCTGTTTCTGTTATGACAATGATAATTTCACCTCTTATTATTTCTCTTTCTCCTCAAATAGCTGATTTTGTTCTAACTTTGCCGATACCTGACAAGCTAAAAAGTGGTTTTGTAAACCCAAATCAAACTGAAATAGCCCAAAAAGAACATCTTAAAGATCATTTAATTATTATTGGATTTGGTATTAATGGAAAAAATGTTGCTCGTGCAGCTAAAGCCGCAGGCATAACTTATTTTGCGATTGAAACCAATGCCGATACAGTTAAATCAGCCAAAAAAGAAGGCATCCCAATTTATTATGGTGATGCAATTCAAGAGTCGGTTCTTGAACATGCAGCAATTAAAGATGCAAGGGTAATGGTTATTGCTATTTCTGACCCAATTGCAACCCGTAAAATTACTGCTATTGCCCGTCAACTTAGCCCCAAATTACATATAATTGCTCGTACTAGATTTGTTCAGGAAATGAAACCTCTCTATGACTTAGGGGCTGAAGAAGTAATACCAGAAGAGTTTGAAACTTCAGTAGAAATTTTTACTAGAGTATTAACTAAGTATTTAATTCCTAGAGAAGAGATAGAAAAATTTATTAGTGAAGTTAGGTGTGATGGTTATGAAATGTTTCGTAGTTTATCTAGCACTTCAGCAAATATTTCTGATCTAAAAGTTCATTTAGCAGATGTAGAAATTAGCACTTTTAAGCCTACAGAAAACTCTATACTAATAAATAATACTCTAGCAAAAATTAAACTACGCAAAAATTATGGTGTTTCTGTTCTAGCCATTCGCCGAGATGGAAAACATATTTCAAACCCTGATGCAGACACACAAATTTTAGCTAACGATACATTGATTGTCTTAGGTGAACCAGAAAATATTACTAAAGTAATAAATTTAACAAAAAATTCCACAGATAATCTTGTAAAAACCTAAAAATAAACTCTGCAATTTTTAGGAACATTTAGACTAGAAATTCTTAACGATTAATTGATAAACTTGCACAAGTTTGTTAGTTAATCGTTTTATTTATTAAGCTTACCTAGCATTTCTCTTAAGTAAAAAATTTTTGAGCTAAAAAATAACATTAAATATTTGTGTATCAAAATGTGAGGAGGAATAAAAATATGCCTCAGTTTTTAGAGCTAAGGAAATTTTGGCTCTCTATTGCTGTGATTTTAATTTTTGCTGGAGCCGCCTTTGGACAAGCAGGCTCAACTACTGCAAGTTTAACAGGTACAGTAATTGACGAGCAAAAAGCTATAATTCCTGGTGCTGTAATAACAGCACGAAATCTACAAACAAACCTTACCCGTGAAACTCAAGCTAGCGAAGATGGAAGCTATTCACTACCACAACTTCCCCCAGGCTTATATGAAATTTCTGTCCAAGCATCAGGATTTTCCAATAATATGACTCGTATGGAGTTAATTTTAGGTAGAAATTCACTGTATGATTTTACTATGCGTGTTTCTGGAGAAGCTAATTTAGTAATTGTTGAAGCTAGCAGTTTACTAGATCAAGGAAAAACTGAAAGTAGCACAAACAACGGTCGGCAAAGAATAGATAATCTACCAATTAACCGCCGTAATTTCTTAGATTTTTCTTTAACCTCGCCTCGTGTAACGCCAGATCGCACACCTCAACAAGGCGTTGCTGCTACATCAGGAATTTCCTTTAATGGCCTTCCTGCACGTCAAAATAATATTACAATTGACGGTTTAGACAATAATGACCCAGGCCCTGGAACTGTTCGTTCAACATTTAGCCAAGACGCTGTACAGGAATTTCAAGTTGTTTCTGATGGCTACTCAGCAGAATTTGGTAAAGCCTTGGGTGGAGTCGTCAATATTGTGACTCGTGGCGGAAGTAATGAAGTTCATAGCACTTTATTTTTCCTTAACCGAAATGATTCTTTAAGTGCGCGAAATGCCTTTGCTAATGTAAATCCTGAATTTAAGCAATATCAATTTGGTGCAACTTTAGGCGGCCCTATAAAGAAAGATAAAGCGTTTTTCTTTACTTCATTTGAAAGACTTTCTATTAAGCAAAATAGCGTAGTTGCTATTAGTGATGCAACAGTCCAGTCAGCTTTTCGAGAAGGTTTTCCAATTGCTAATGGCCCAGTACCTTTTGGTGTTGGAACAACAACATTTTTAGCTCGTGGAGATGTTAAAGCTTCGCCCAATAACACTCTTTATTTTCGCTACAACTATGGTGGAACATTTAACGGTGCTGGAGAGCCTTTTGGCGAGTTAATTACTGGTTCACAAGTAGCTAATACAAATGCTGGCGTACAGAATTTACAGGATAATAATTTTGCTTTTAGTAACACATATATTAATCCAGGCTTAAATTTAGTTAATGAAACTCGGTTTCTTTATGCACGTCGCAACCAAGATTTAGATCCAATTGACCCAACTGGCCCACAAATTAACATTGTAGCACCTGAAGGTTTAGTAGTTTTTGGACGTGGAACATTACTTCCACAACCAAAGAAAACTCGTACTTATCAAATACTTAATAATGTCACCTTAAGTCGTGGTCGTCAAACGGTTAAATTTGGCGTAGATTTTACCTATGTTGATGTACCGCTTTTTAGAGTACCTATTTTTCCAGGTGGATTTGCTACCTTTGTACCACTAGATTTAACTGGATTAGGTGGCCCGGTACTTACAGGTTTACAAGCCTTTGATCAATCCTTACGTACACCACAACAAAAAGCAGCCCTTACAAATCTTGCTCAGCAACTACCAAATATAGTCCCTGGTTTTCCTGTGCTGCCTTTAGCAACTATGGGAATACCTGCTGCATTTGCACAAGGATTTTTAGCTAGCAATGCTAGCGGCGTTGTTTCTCGTTCTAAAACTTTTTCTACTTTTATTCAAGACGATATAAAAATCCGACCTAATTTCTTGCTTAAATTAGGTTTACGCTATGATATTAATAAAACTAGCTTTTTAGCAGATAACAACGGCAATGTTAGCCCACGTATTGGTTTATCTTTTAGACCCGCTAAGCTTGAAAAACTCCATTTTCGTGCATCTTATGGGCTATTTTTTGCTACTCCATTATTTGGCCCTGCTACAGTAGGACAAAACACCAGTTCAGGAGCATTAAAAATCCCTGTTATTCCTTTTCCACTCTCACTACTTTTCTATTCTTTACCAGGAAAACGGCTTCCTGATGGGGATACTATCCCGCCAGGTGTACCATTTACTCCACAGTTAAGTTTAGAATTTCGTAACGATCCTGGTATGCGTGCAGCATACACCCAACAAGTTAATGCTGGATTTGATTATTTCCTAGATAGAAATACTGCTCTTATAGTCAACTATGACTATGTTAGAGGAATTAAAATCTTCTCCCAACGAAATATTAATCCTATTGTTAGACCAATCCCCGGGTGATGGTGTTGGTAGTGCAGTAACAGGTAGAGTAGACACAACACGTGGGGATGTTTTTGAGTTTGCATCAGCCTATGATAGCTACTATAACGGTTTAACAATTTCTCTTAACCGTCGTGTACTAAATAACTTTGGATTTATTGCTAGTTATACTTTTTCCAAAGCTATAGACAATTTTATTGATATTCGTAATGAACTACAACAAACTGTTGATCCACTTAATTTAGAAGGTGAGCGAGGTTTATCGCTTCAAGATGTGCGAAGTCGCTTTGTTTTTTCTGGTACTTGGGACTTAAATTATACTCAAAACCCATTTTTAAGAGATTTTCAGGTTAGTTCCATTATTAATTTAGAATCTGGCCGTCCCTTTAATTTATTGGCAGGCCAAGACTTAAATCTTAATGGAGATAACCCGCCGGGAGATCGTCCAGCTAGTTTAGCTCGAAATAGCGGCTTAACTCCTGGTTTTGCTAAAGTAGATTTGCGAGTAACCAGGTCAATTACTTTCAAAGAAAGCTATAAATTACAACTTTTCTTTGAAGGCTTTAATATTTTTAATCGAGTTAACATTAGCGATGTTAACCCAATTTTCCCACAAAACCCAGATGGTACTTTTAATTTACCAGCTAAAGATGGAAATCGCTTTGTTGCTACACCTGATCGTTTTCGTGCTGCTTTTGCTCCACGCCAATTTCAATTTGGGATGAGATTTGCTTTTTAATTAACACGTAAAAAAACTTAACTTTCAAAAGAGCTTTGGTTGCAAGCCAAGGCTTTTTTGTTAGTTATAAAAAAGGACTTTTATGGAAAAAGTTGGATTATTAAAAAGAACAGAAACCGCCCTTTTAATCATTGATTTACAAGAAAAATTAATGCCTGTAATTTATAACCGTACAGAAATTTTTTCTAATGTAAATAAATTAATTTTAGGAGCAGAGATTTTATCTGTACCTATAATTATTACTGAGCAATATTCTAAGGGTCTTGGACATACTTGCTCAGATGTTCAATTACCTGATAATCCATTAATAATTGAAAAGATGTGCTTTAGCTCTATGTTATCTAGTGAAGTTATCAATAAATTACAAGAGTTAAAAGTAAAATCCTTGATAATTGCAGGTGTTGAAGCACATGTTTGTGTGCTAAAAACAGCTTTAGACGCACTTTCACAAGGTTTTGAAGTTCATATAGTTGCTGATGCGGTTTCTTCTCGTAAAGTTTTTGATAAAGAAACAGCTTTAGAAAGATTACGCCAAGTTGGTAGCTATATTGTTACAACAGAAATGATGCTTTTTCAATTAATGGACTTTGCTGGTACAGAGGAATTTAAGAAGATTAGCCGGTTAATCAAATAGAAGAGTGAGTATTTCAACTAAAGGGAAATAGACTTAGAAAGGGAGATACAAAAAACAAAGGTAAAATAATTGTTGAAATACTCACTCAAAAAACTATTTGTCTAAAAAGGTTATTGTGGTTTAGCTAATTCGTTGCTAGTTTGTTCAATGAAAATCATTTGTTTTTCACCTTCCAAACCAATTGCATTAAGCACTCTGGAATTATCTTGATCTTTAGTAGCTAAAAATGTGCGGTTGTTTTCTTTGTCCTGTGGAACAAATTTGGCTGAGCTTTTAACTAGTAACTCTTTATTATCATTAAAAATACTTACTTCATTAGTGGTGTCGTCATAAACGACTTTATAAGTACCTTTTTTAACTACAGTACCATTTACATTAACATCATTTGAGAAGGTAACGGTTTTACGTTTTTCTTTAGCAAAAGCAGTAAGAGAAAGGGTGCAAACAAGTGCTAACACAGCAATACGAGTAAATAAATTTTTCATTTTTCTAACTCCTTATTATAGTAGGTAATACAAAGAATTACCTAACAATTTGTTTTAGTTTTTGTAATGATTTGATTTGCCCGTACTAACGCAACTCAAAAAAAAAGGTTTCATCTCTTAGCAAAAATTTTTTATTTTTTTTCCAAGTTTTGGAAAAAAATTTATGTAGAAAAGTTTTTTTTTGGAATACATAAAACACAAATCAACAAAATTCTAAAATTCTAGGAGACTCTTTATTATGGTTAGCTCAATTAACAGTAACTCACCAAATAATAATTCAAATAGTTCAAGTTCTAATACCTATACAGTAAAAAAAGGTGACACTTTATCAGAAATCGCTAGAGATGCTGGAACCAGCCTTAGCTCAGTAATTAAAGCTAATCCTCAAATAAAAAATCCTAATCTAATCTATCCCGGCCAACAAATTAATATACCTTCAGTAGGTGGTAATACTGGCAATCTATCAGGCTTAAAAGTATCTCAAGCCTCTATGCCACAAGATAGCCCTGTAGATATGTTTCGCGCTCCAAGTGGCGGTGGAATGCTGCGCGAAGGTAGTCGCGGGCCCGCTGTAGCAGAAATGCAGCAACAATTAAAACAATTAGGTTTTAATCCTGGCCCGGCAGATGGTGTTTTTGGTTCTCGTACAGAATCCGCCGTTAAATCCTTCCAACAAAGCCGAGGTATTACATCAGACGGTGTTTTTGGCCCACAAAGTCGAGCAGCAATGTCTCAACCTGCGGTAAATACTGGCTCAAGACCTGTTATGGGTAATGGCGGTGTTGATGGTGTTAGAGACAACGCTAGCACTGATGGATCTCCTAGCTGGCTAAATATTGCTCGTGGTGAGATTGGAACAAAAGAAATTGCTGGTTCAAGAGACAATCAAAGAATCATTGAATATCACTCAACAACAGGTAAATTTGGTGATGATGAAGTTCCTTGGTGTGCTTCCTTTGTTAATTGGACACTCAAAGAAGCAGGCATCAAAGGCACAGGTAGTGCTATGGCTCGTTCATTCCTTAATTGGGGCAAGCCTACTGAACCAAAACCAGGTGCAGTAGTAGTATTTAGCCGAGGTAATAATCCTAGTCAAGGTCACGTAGGTTTTTACCTAGGCACAGAAGGAAATATGGTTAAAGTTTTAGGTGGTAATCAAAGCGACCAAGTTAAGGTTAGCTATTATCCTAAATCTAGTGTTTTAGGTTATCGCTGGCCTAAATAACACACAAGTAAAATAATTGTAATGTGATTGCTACTCTAGTTATTTAAGGCTAGCTAAATTTAGCTAGCCTTAAAAATTTTCTGGTAAACATAATTAAAACAATCTTCAACCCCTATAAACTGCCAGCTTTTCTATCCCTTTTAATTTTGTCTATGTTAAAATGCTCGACCTTATGAAACAAGTCGTCCAAAACTTCAAAACTGGAGAATTAAAAGTAGAAGAACTTCCTCCACCAGTGCTACGTCATGGAGGGGTGTTAGTTAGAACTGCTTATTCTTTAATTAGTGCTGGAACAGAGCGAACCACAGTTGCTACAGCACAAAGCTCATTAATTGGTAAAGCTCGTCAACGACCTGATTTAGTCAAACAAGTTTTAGATAGCGTTCGCCGTGAAGGGCTAGTAAATACTTATGAAAAAGTAATGGCCCGTCTTGAGACAGTCAAGGCACTTGGCTATAGCACGGCTGGAACCGTGATAGAAGTCGGCGAAGGTGTAACAGGTTTTCGTGTTGGCGACCAAGTAGCCTGTGCCGGTGCTGGCTATGCTTCTCATGCTGAAATAAATTTTATCCCAGAGAATTTATGCACATTGTTACCAGCAGGAGTTTCCCTAGATTATGCTGCTTATACAACTTTAGGTGCAATTGCAATGCAAGGCATTCGTCAAGCTAAAGTACAACTTGGCGAAAATGTTGTAGTAATTGGTTTAGGACTAATTGGACAGTTGACTATACAAATGTTAGTTGCTGCTGGTTGCAGGATTTTAGGAATAGACTTGGATCAAACAACAGTAGAATTAGCCTTAAAAAGTGGCGCACATCAAGCCGTTAACCGTTCTGAAGATGTACATAAAATAGTAGAAAATTTTACTCAAGGTCGAGGTGCTGACAGCATAATTCTTACAGCTAGCACTAATAGTAATGATCCTGTAAAGCTTGCAGGTGAAATTGCTCGTGATCGGGCCAGAGTCGTTGTTGTGGGAGCAGTTAAAATGGATATCCCACGAGAACATTACTATATGAAGGAATTAGAGCTTTGTTTATCTCGTTCTTATGGCCCTGGTCGTTATGACCCTAGTTATGAAGAATATGGACAGGACTATCCTATTGGCTATGTTCGTTGGACAGAAAAACGCAACATGGAGGAGTTCCTTAGACTCGTTGCAGATAAAAAAATAAACCTAGATCTACTTACTACACATCGTTTTGAAGTAGAAAAAGCCTCAGATGCTTATGATTTAATTTTAGGAAAAACCGGTGAGCGATGTTGTGGAGTGCTTCTTAAATATCCAGAAAAAAGTGAAATTATAAGTAAAATACCTACTCGTTATGCGGCTAAACTTGGTCAAAAGACAAAAAGCGAAATAGGAATTGGTTTTATTGGGGCAGGTAATTTTGCTACTGCTAGTTTGCTTCCTTATTTACGCAGTTCTAAAGGAGTTATATTAACAGGAATTGCCAATTCTACAGGGGTTTCAGCTAAAAATACTGCTGAAAGATTTCGTTTTTTATTTTCTAGCACAGATGCAAAAGAAGTAATAAATCATGACTCTACAGATTGTGTTTTTATTGCAACAAGACATGGAACACACGCCGAACTAGTTTGCAACACATTAAAAGCAGGAAAAAGTGTTTTTGTAGAAAAACCTCTTTGTTTAACAGAAAGCGAACTAAAAGAAATTATTAAAATTCAACAGCAGTCAGGAAAAGCTATTCTTGTTGGGTTTAATCGTCGTTTTTCTCCTTTAGCTGTACAGCTAAAACAAGCTTTTGGTCGCAAAACCTCTCCTTATTCAATGATTTATCGAGTTAATGCTGGTTTTATTCCAAAAGATAGCTGGATTCAAGACCCGCTACAAGGTGGAGGAAGAATAATTGGGGAAGTATGTCATTTTATTGATTTAATGCAGTTTTTTGTTGATGCTGAACCTACACAAGTTTTTGCTCAATGTATAAAAACCCTTTCAGACAAGGAAGTTGACCAAGATTCAGTAATGATAAACATTACTTTTTCTGATGGCTCAATAGGGACAGTTCATTATTTAGCAATTGGAGATAAGTCTTTTCCCAAAGAACGTTTAGAAGTGTTTGGAGCAGGTGCTGTAGCCGTCCTAGATGATTTTAAGACAGCTAGTTTTACTAAAAATGGTAGTACCAGTAAATTTTCTTCCTCGGCTCAAGATAAAGGTCATCGTAGTGAAGTAGAAAGCTTTGTTGTAGGGATGTTAAAAAACGTAGCTGCCCCTATTGAGTTAAAGTCTTTATATTTAACAACTTTAACAACTTTTCGGGCTTTAGAAAGCTTACGAACTGGTACAGCTTTATCTATTAACTTGTCTTTATTAGAAGACAAAACAACCAACTAAAAATCTTCTCCCCTAGAGTTGATTTTTCCAAAAAATCTTCTTAGCATTGCTGTCATGAAAATAGAACTTATTCGCCAACAATTTCCATCTTTAAAATCTAGTCATCGTCCTACAATATTTTTTGATAATGCAGCAGGAACACAAGTAGCACACCATTGCATTGATCAGGTCAACAATTATTTCCTTACTTCTAACTCTAATACTGGAGGAGTATTTGAAACGGCTCAACGATCAGACAAATTAATAGAAAAATGCCGCGCAACAGTAGCCGATTTTATTGGAGCAACAGACTTGGAAGAAGTAGCCTTTGGGCCAAATATGACTACGCTTACACAAGCTTTTGCTCGTGCCTTTGGACGCTCTTGTCAGGCTGGAGATGAAATCATTACTACATCTCTTGAACACGAGGCAAACATTTCCCCATGGTTAGCACTAGAAGCAGAACGAGGTGTAAAGGTTCGTTTTGCAGATATTAACCTTGATGATATGACAATAAACCTAGAAAGCTTAAAAAAACAAATTTCTGAAAGAACTTGTTTAGTAGCTGTTGGTTATGCTTCTAATGCTTTTGGAACAATTAACCCTGTTGCTGAAGTAGCAAAAATGGCTCATTCAGTTGGTGCAGTTTGTTTTGTTGATGCGGTTCATTATTCACCACACGGTGTAATTGATGTTTCATCTTTAGGTTGTGATGTGTTGGTTTATTCAGCTTATAAAGCTTTTGGCCCGCATGTTGGAGTAATTTGGGGCCGTCGTCATTTGATGGAAGAACTAAAAACTTTTCATTTAAGAACTGTAAAAATATTATTCCTGATAAATTTGAAGTTGGAACACAAAACCATGAAGGTATTGCAGGAACGCTTGGAGCGTTGGAATATTTGCAAATTGTCCCTAGTTTGCTAGGCTGGAAAAACTCAGCTAGCTTAAACCGTAAAAAATTATTGCAAACAGCAATGAACGGCATTCAGGAATATGAAAAAATTCTCTCAAGAAAATTACTAGATGTTTTTGCTAAGCATTCAAATGTAAAAGTTTACGGAATTACTGATCCAAACCGCTTAAATGAACGTGTGCCAACTTTTGCTATTACAGTTGATAAATATTCTTCAAAAGAAGTAGCTATTAAACTTGCTAGTTTTGGAATCAATGTTTGGTCAGGTAATTATTACGCGCTAGAACCAATGTTGCGCTTAGGCTTAGAAGATAAAGGTGGAGCAGTAAGAATTAGTTTAGTACACTACAACACTGAAGCAGAAATAGATCACCTAGATGAAGCTTTAGGGTCATTAAAATAAAGAGAATACATAATTAAATCTACTTTAAGCCAATGTTAGATAAGTATCGTCGGGAATTTGTCGATTTTAACATCAACTTAAACCGTACCAGATATTTTTTCCTTTCTGGACAAAAGGTAGCTTTCCCTACAATAGAAATCTATAATAGGTATAGCGATTTATTTACTTTATCTGTAATTGAATCACTAAAAAAAGAATATTCAGAAACCGACCCTTATTACCAAACTAAAAGCAAAGCTTTATTCAACTTAATTGCTTTTGCTAGCGAACAATATCTAAATCTAAAAGTTAAACACCTCACTCAAGAAATTGCTAATGCTGAAAGTCGTTTGTACATTACTTGGAAAGGTCAAAAAATACTTTTAAGTAATGTCAACAGCTTATTAAACCATGAGCTTGACCATAAAAACCGACAAGAAATATATCAGAAAAAGCTTTCTGCACTTAGTAGTATTAATGACTTAAAAGCTGAACGTATAGAAAAATTACATGAAGGTTCGCAGCTTCTTGGCTATAGCAGCTATTTAGAAATGCTATCCAAGATAAATGGGATAGATTATTTAGCCTTAAACAACCAATTTCAAAAATTCTTAGCAGATACAGAAAAAATTTATAGCATAAACTTAAAGCGGTTTTTATCCATAAATTTAAGATTACCTTTAGAAGAAGCAAGCCAGGCTGATATTTTACAATTTACTAAACAAGAAAATTTTATTGATTTATTTCCGTCTCGAATCTTAAATTTATCTTTTCAAGAAACATTAACAAACTTAAATATTTGGCCTACACAACAAAAAAATATTTATCTTAACCCCATTCTACAAGTAGGAAAGCAAGTAGGAACTTTTTGCTTACCTGTTGTTATTCCAAATGAAATTAAGGTTGTTTATCAGCCTGGTAATGGAGTAAGAAAATATCAGTCTGTTTTTCAAGCACGAGGAAAATCACAATATTTTGCTTTTAATTCAAGTGCTTTAATACCAGAATTTAAGTATGCTGGCGATAATGGTTTAATAGAAAGCTATGGTTTTTTATTTCGTCATTTAATTAATGAACCTTTTTGGCTAGAACAAATGTTAGATGAAAGAGAATCTAGTGAATTACAAACTGCTAATTTACTTACTAAACTTTATTTAATTCGTAGTTATGCTGCAAAGTTAAATTATGAAATATCTTTACATAGCAAAGGTCTTAATCAAGCAGCAGAACTTTATAGCAATGAACTTTCTCAAGCAACACTTTTTTATGCTGACAAGTCAGAATACTTAACAGATTACTTAGATAATCTATACATAGCTAATTACTTAAGAGCGATGTGTTTTGAGACAATGTTAAGAGATTATTTTAAGACTCATTTTGGTTATAAATGGTGGCAAAGTGTGCGTGCAGGTAATTTGCTAAAAGAAATGTGGAATGAAGGAACTCGTTATAATTTAACGGAGTTTGCTCAACAATTATCTTTAGGCGATTTAATAATTGAACCATTAGAAATAGAGTTTTTGCTTAACTTAAAATCTTAGATGGTAGGGAAAAATAGCTGTGTATTTTTTAGCTCTATGTTATCCTTACTTTTCTTGAAAACAAACGGGTCAAATATCATTACTAGCCATTAATATAAGACTTTATAGGTCAACTAGTTCATGGAAAAATGTCCTTTATGTGGTTTTACAGACAACGAAGAAAATGCAGTTAATTGCAAAAAATGTGGAGAAACGCTAGAACCAACGTTGGCTCAAACCAAAAAATCTTTAGATAAAAACCTCACCTCCATAGCCGAAGATCAATTTGTTATCGAAGGCTTATTTTTAGAAAATGGCAACATAAAATACCATTACGTATACGAAAAAACTGATCCAACTAAACGTTATACTATGGCTGTTTGCCCAATATCTAATGCTGACCCATTAGCTAACTTAGGGTTAGAAACTATAGGCAACAATTCTATAAGCTCAGATACAAACAAAGAAAAAAGTCCGTTTTATCAACAGTTTCACTTATTAGCAAGATTTAATTCTCCAGGAATACTAAGAGCGCATAGTTATTTTACTAGCGAAGATTCAGCCTATCTAGTATTAGAAAGGGTAGAAGGGCATTTGCTTAATAAATGCTCTAAACTTTCTGAAACAGAAGCAAGACAAATAGGCATACAGCTTTGTCAAATTGCTGATAATTTTCATCGTCAACGCTTAGTTCATAATGGTCTAACACCTAATAGTTTAGTAATCGATAATCAAGGTCTTGTTAAAGTTATATATTTTGATCGGGTACGTCCTCTTAAACGCTACCAAATAATTAATCCTATTTATATTACAGAAGGGTTTTCTGCACCAGAACTTTACTTACTTAATGAACAATCTATTTTAGATAAAAGGTCTGATATCTACTCTATAGGGGCTATTCTATATTGGTTACTTACAGGTGAAACTTTATCTAACACAAACTCAAAAGCTACTTTTAATAAACCTTACCAGCTTTACCCTCAAGCAATAGTTTCTCCATCTTTTGAGCGTTTAATTTTACGAGCTTTAGCCGTTGAACCAAATGATAGATATAATTCTGTTAATGAAATGAAATTTGCCTTGGCTGCTCTTGGTACACCAACAGCTATACAAGTGGCACATGCTAGCGATATTGGGCGACATAGAGAAATAAATGAAGATAGTGTTTTGATTCAAGAATTAAAACAATGTTTTGAATCAATAAATACTCATATGGGTCTTTATATAGTTTCTGATGGAATGGGTGGAGAAGCGGCTGGTGAAGTAGCTTCTCGTTTAACAGTAAGAGCAATTGCTGAATGGGTGACAGAAAGATTAATCTCTGCTTCTTTACAATCCACTACTACAAGTCTTCTAGTAGAATCTACACAGACAGGTTCTCTTTCCCTAACTAACGATATGGGCGCAAATATACGCGCACCCCAATTAATTACTAGCGCGATTTTACATGCAAATAGTGAAGTATTAGACTATGCCCATTATCATCCTTCTACTCGTGGACTAGGAGCAACTGTCACTGCTGCTCTTTTAGTAGGAAATATTTTAACTATTGGTCAAGTTGGCGATAGCCGTTGTTATATTTTAAGCAATGACCACTTAGATCAAATAACAGAAGATCATTCTTTGGTAGAACGTATGGTGCGCCGAGGGGAATTGACCAAAGAAGAAGCTAGGTTTCACCCTCACCGTAATATTATTTATCGTTCAATTGGTAGCCGAGATGATTTAGAAATAGATATAGTCACTCGTTTAATTAAACGTGGAGATATAATTTTGCTTTGTAGTGATGGTCTTACTACTATGCTTTCAGATTATGAAATCACTTCTATAATAAAAAAACATTCTGACCCCTGGCAAATTACTAAAGAACTAATAGTTGCTGCTAATGCTAAGGGTGGGGACGATAATATTTCTGTAATTGTGATTAAAGTAGATTAACAGCCAAATAGGGAAGAAAAATTTTTTGGATTTCTATACAATACTCCGCTTTGATTAAGGTTTATATTTCAAAAGTTTATTTACCTAGTAAGATCTCTAGTATTTATTTAATAAAAACTTTTGAAAATCAGTTGAAGTCTATTGCCGAAAAAGTTAGAGACAATTATCATAACAACAGTAATCTTGATAATACTCCTAGCTTTTAGTAGTGTCTTAAGTTAAAGCAGTTTTTAATAGTTAAAATTTTAAATAAAGAATTTTTGCTTAATTTTTATTATTGGCTTAAATTAAAACAAGTTTTTAAAACTCATTTGTTTTAGGAAAAAGAAAACTATTTTATAATCTATTTGCTAAAATCTTTTCTTCCCACTAAAGTTTTCTAAAATTTACATTGGGTGTTTTATTAAATTTAAGCTAAAAATAAACCAACTGCTTGCATTAATTAAATAAGAAGGTTCGCGTAATAGTCGATTATTCAGTAAAAAGGAGGCGGCGCGTTATCCTCATAAATCACCATCGAGGTTTACTGCGCTGATTTTTTTAATGATTCGATGCACTAATTGTGGAACAGATAATTTAGATGGTTCAGAGTACTGTGATGAATGTGGAACAAAATTAACTAGTTTTGCACCTCCACCTGCTGCAAGCCCACAACCAATGGCACAAATGCCTCAATCTGTCCCACCAATGCCAGGTATGCCTCAAATGCCGCCAATGTCACGTCCACCAATCCCTCCTGTCCCTCCACAAAGTGGAGGTGTATTGCCTAGAGCAAATTCTCTTACTAATAACAAAACTGTGCCAGAGCCGCCTGCACCACCATCTTTTTCTGCTCCAGCGGGAATACCAAAAACGGCCCCCCCCTATTCATCTGCCATGGCTTCTAATGCGCCTTTATCGCCACCTATGACCAGCGATCCCAGTGTTATGCCTGCTAATAATGCAGCACAAACCTATGGAAAAGCTGCTTCTAGGGCTAAATTAATTATTCAACGTGGCGGCACAATAGGAAAAGAGTTTATGTTGACTGATTCTGAATCAAATATTGGTCGTTGGGATGCTGATGGAGGGATTTTTCCAGATGTCGATCTAGATCAAGACGATCCAGAAGCAAAAGTATCTCGTCGTCATGCCCGTATTATTCATCAAAGTGGACAATACTTAATAGAGGATTTAGGAAGCACTAATGGCACTTTTATAAATCGTGGTCGCCGGCTTTTGCCAGGTAATCGCCACCCTCTTAATAATGGTGATGAAATTATTGTTGGTAAGACTTTCTTAAAATTTGTGGTAGAATAAGCCAAATTATCACACAAATTATAAAAAGCTTTTTAGTTTCCATTACTAAATACGCCCTGTTTAGGATACGGCAACAATTAGATTTGCCGAGGAGAGTATGTCAAGGAACAAGACTAAAAACCCTAATGCCCAACTAGAAGCCGGTGTAATGTTAGTTGGGCGATATCTGATTGTCAAGCGCGTTGGTGGCGGTGGCATGGGAAATGTCTACATGGCACGAGACAAACGCTTGGCAGATGCTTTGCGTGCAGTAAAAGAAATGATAGAAATGTTTTCTGATGATAATCACCGACGCAAAGCTGTTGAAGATTTTGAGAGGGAATCCCAATTACTTGCTAGTTTAGAGCATCCTTCTATTCCTACTATTTATGATTATTTTGTTTCTGAAGGCCGCTACTATTTAGTAATGAAATTTATAGGCGGAGGAGATTTAGCAAGCCGGTTAAAGATGTCTCCAACAGGGCGTTTAGAAGAACGTACTGTTGCAGAATGGGCAGTTCAAGCCTGTGATGTACTTAGTTATATTCACTGTCAACAACCTCCAATAATTTACCGTGACTTAAAACCCGCTAACTTAATGATTGATGATAAAACCAATCGTATTATGTTAGTAGATTTTGGGATTGCTCGTTTTGTTTCACCAACACAAAAAGGTGTAACTGCAATTGGAACAATGGGTTATGCCCCTCCAGAGCTTTTTTCTGGTAAAGTTGAGCCTCGTTCAGATATTTATTCCCTAGGCGCGACAATGTTTCATTTACTTACAGGTGCAGACCCTCAAGATAATCCATTGCTGATTTTTGATTTTTCTAAAAATCCTCGTCCTAGACAAATTAATCCTAATATTACACCTGGCATGGATGCTATTATTGCCAGAACTGTTGAACATAAACCTGAAAAGCGTTTTACAAATGCTTTAGATATGAAAAAAGCCTTAGAAGAACATATAAGGCTTTTAGATAGCGGTCAGGCTATGAAACCTGCACCTAGTTTTAGTGCAGAAACTTCTGGACAAGTATTTTGTGGTAATTGTGGGCAAAAAATTGCTAGTGATGACCTTTTTTGCGCCCACTGTGGAGCTAGACAACCCCTTGCTACACCTAGTCCAGTCAAGCTAACAGCTAAACTAGTGCTTATGAATAATTCTGATATGTCGGCATCCTTTATTCTTGATAAAGATACTAACCTAATTGGTAGAATGGATCCTCATACTGGGATTTTCCCAGAAGTTGATTTATCTACTTATGATCCAGAGACTAAAGTATCTCGTCGTCATGCTCGTGTTTATAGAGAGGGCGGACAATTTTTAGTTGAAGATCTATCTAGTGTCAATGGAACTATTGTAAACGGGACATTTAAGCTTTACCCAAAACAGCCTAGAGTACTGCAAAATGGTGATGAGATTCGATTAGGGGAAACAGTATTAAAATTTGTTATTGGGTAATAGTCCTAAATCTATAGTTAGTACCTTTAACAAGTTTTTATATAAAAGTTACTTAATTTATGAGGGCAAAGCAGTGCCAAAACTGTAAAAATTCTCTAACTGAGCGGGCAAAGTTTTGTCGAATGTGTGGTACGCCTACATCCATTAACCAAATTCTAAAGAATAGTAATGGAGAGTTAAGCAACCCAAAACCTGAGACTAAATTGCCAGTTGCTGAACTTTTGATATCAAAAGCAGAATCTTTATCAGCACAAAAAGTTGTAGCACCCAGTACAACCAAAAAAAAATCTATATCTGTAGTTCAAATAGCCAAAAATTTTTCCGCTAATCTTATTGCCCCTCCTACTAATGCTTTAGTAGGCTCTTTTGAGCAAGCAGGGTTTCGATTAAGATTAGGTGCATTTATGCTAGATCTAATTTTAATGCTGATGCTCATGTTATTTATTACACTAATTGCTACTAAGTTTATTAGTTATCAAGCAATTATTAATAAAATAGGTTTAGTAGTAGTAATAGGAGGTTGGATCTACAATTTTTTAATCTTAGCTAGTATTAAAGGTCAAACTATTGGCAAACAACTTGTTGGTATCCGAATTATTAGTGTTGATCAGAGCCGTGCAAAAGCAAGCCAAATAATTATTAGACACACTTTTGGTTATTTTATTGCTACAATTGCTTTTGCTTTAGGGTTTTTATGGTTACTTTGGGATAGAAAACAGCAAGGTTGGCATGACAAACTAGCTAAAACTTTAGTAATAAAAAACGCTTCTCTTAAAAGTAATAAAATTAGCCTTATACCGTAAGTAAATTTCTTAATAGTAATATTATGGCAAATAATACACCTGTTAATCAAGCTATTAATAGTTCATCAAATGCAGCTTCTAAACCTAAGCAAATTAATAAGCCTTTGCGCTATGGTGTACTATTTGGATGGTTTTTTACTTTATTTATTGCTGTTACATCTACAGGTTTAGTTGCTTACTATAAAGTAGTTAAAACCTATCTAGCTAAAGATACCACTGTTTTAACTACACCTACGCCTAGTCCAAGTCCTGAAATAGTAGTGGATACAGCTAATTTATTAGAAGAAGCTAAAGCAGCACTACAAGCAGGAAATACTGAGCAGGCTTTAGAAAAATTAACCCAATTTATTCAAACTGATACTACAAATGCAGAGGCATATAAACTTCAAGCTGATGCTCTAGTAAGCAGTAATCGTTATGAAGAAGCTATTGAAAGCTACCAAAAAACAATTTCTTTAGATCGAGAAAATTTAGATTCTTATCAAAAAATGGGGCAAGCTTGTGAACAAATAGGAAAAGATGACATGGCTATTACTACCTATACTTCTGCTTTGATAATAAAAAGTGATCCAAGTATTCAATTAGCACTAGCAAAAGTTCTAGTGCGTAATAACCGTTTAGATGAAGCACGAAAATATTTTGATATGGTAGCTAAAGGAGAAGACTTGGCCTTAGCAAGTCTTGCAAAACAAGAATTAACTAAATTAGCTGATTCCCGTCTTGCACTTAATAAACCTGTTAAAACACCAACTCCGATTGCTTCACCAATAAATACACCCATTATTATAGCAACACCAACACCTGAACCAGTAAAAGTTGAGCCTCCACCTAAAATAGAGACTCCAAAACCTGTACCTGTACCTAGTGAACCAAAACTAAGTGCAGATGATTATATTAAACGAGGTTCAGAAATGCTTAATGCTGGTAACACTTTTGCAGCTTTAAGAGAGTTTGATAAAGCGTTAAAAGCAAATCCTGGTAATTTAGGAGTTTATTACTTAATTGGACAAGCTTATCATAGACAAGGTAATTTAGCGGCTGCCTTAAATGCCTATAAACGTTGCACACCACCTGCTTGGCAAGGAACTTATTCTGGTGTTTGTGCTAATCAAGTTAAAATGTTAGAGAAAAAGTTAAAATAAATTAGAAAACTATACTATTGGTGAAAATATGCCAAGTTTGCTAGTAAAATTGCCTGATGGAGATGGCAGGGAAATAAAAGTAGTTAAAACAAAAACCTCTATTGGTCGATCATCACGTAATGATGTATGTATCAATGATCCTTTCGCTTCTCGCTTACATGCAGAAGTTAGATATGATGGCAGTAGTTATTTTTTAACTGACCTTGGTAGTGCTAATGGCACTTTTTGTAATGGTGGTAAAGTTGTTGGTACTATTGCGTTTAATATTGGTGATGTAATTCAAATTGGCGAAACAAGAATCACTCTAATAGCGGATCCTGTCACTACACCTTCAAACGAATTAATGTTATCAGACCTAAATCTACATGCAGAAGCAGAACTAACAATTGCTTCTAGCAAACATAGTTCTGGTATTTTTTCTGTTTTAGAAGAAGTTACTAATTCTTCTAAAGGTAACGTGTTAGGGCAAACCATTATTTCCCAACCAAAAGAGAAAGAACGTAAAAAAGATCATTTGTTAGCTGTAGTAAGTAAAGTAGGTGTTACTTTACTTTTGGATGCTTCTTTAGATGACACCTTAAAACGCATTATGGAGCTAGTTTTTGAGGCTTTACCTGTAGAACGAGGCTTTTTATTTTTATCTAGCCAATGGACTCCTAATAGAGACTCTAAACGTCGTATGCGGGCTAAACCTAATGAGTTAGTTTGTAAAGTTGCACGTAATGCTATGAAAGATTTAACTGGAGAAGAGATTAAAATTAGTCGTTCAATCTCTGAAAAAGTCATAAATGAAGGAACTTCTGTACTAACTTCTGATGCTGCACATGACCCGCGTTTCCAAGAGATGCAATCAGTTGTTATAAGTCAAATGCGCTCAATTATGGCTGTACCACTAGCGATAGGTGAAGAAGTAATTGGAATGATTTATGTAGATAATCCTTATGCTACAAATCGCTTTAATCAAGATGACTTACTAGTTTTAACTACTATGGCTTCAGTAGCAGCAATTAAGATTGAAAATGCTTGTCTAATTGAAGAACGAATAGAAAAAAAGCGAATGGAAGAAGAATTAAAAGTTGCTAGTGAAATACAACTTCGTCTGCAACCACTCTCACCCCCTCGCTTGCCTGGCTATGATATGATTGGCATTAGCTTCCCTTGTCGTGAAATAGGTGGTGATTATTATGATTTTATTAAACGTAAAAATGGACGCACTCTTTTAGCTTTAGGAGATGTTTCAGGTAAAGGTATGGGTGCAGCACTTATGATGTCTAGCTTACATGCTGCGCTACATGCACAGGCCCAAACTCCTCTTAAAACAGCCCAAATTGTTACAGAAATTAATAATTATATTTTTGAGAGTTCACCAGAAAATAAATTTTTAACTCTTTTTTGTGCTGAACTAGATCCTATTACTAATCAACTGTTTTATTCTAATGCTGGTCATAATCCTCCCATATTAGTTTCTAATGATGGTAGTTATAGATTATTAGAGTCTGGAGGATTGCCTATAGGAATTGTTGATTCTATTACTTATGAAGAAAACTACTTAGTAATGCAGCCTGGAGATGTACTAGTTATTTATAGTGATGGAATTACTGACAGTGTTAACGAAATAGATGAAGAATTTGGTGAACAGCGTTTAATAGAAGTAGTTCGCCGTTATCGTGCTAGAACTGCTTCACAACTTCGTGACCGTGTTGATGAGGCTATTACCCAATTTATAGGTCAATGTCTTCCAGTTGACGATACTACTATAATGATTATTAAACATTACTAGATTAAGCTATTAACAACTAGTTATTTTACTTATCTTAAATAAATAAAATCCTATTTTATATTAATTTATCTATTTACTTTACTTGACGTAAGTAGCAATATGCCGTTATTATGTCTCTGTTAGTACCTTAATTATTCTAAAGCTTAAGGTTATTAACTAGTAATTTTTCGTTTATTGACTATATTTTTTACTTAATCAAACAATATTCTTTATTTTAAGAACGCCAAAAAGATAGGGAGACAATTAATGGCTAGAACAACTAATAAACAACCATCACTCACTGAACGGGAACGTCAAGTGCTTAAATTACTTGTGGATGGATATGCTAATGAAGAAGTAGGTCAAATTTTAGGGCTTTCTCGTCGTACAGTTGAAGCTCATCGCGCACGTATTATGCTAAAACTTAATATTCATGACTTACCAGCATTAGTTAAATATTCTATTAAATCTGGCATTACTACGGCTGATGACCATCGTAATGATACTAGATTGCCTGATTAATTAACCACTTAAAAACTTGATGCAGCGTAACATAAATAAAATAGTAGCACCTTGAATCTTAAGCCCTAGCGGGGCAATAGATATATAGGGCTTGCGCCCTAGACTATAATATTAACCCTAGTTCAAAGCTGCAAAGCGACAGAGTTTTTTCTTAGCAGTAAAAGACTATGTCGGCCTTTCAGGGTTTAAGATCAAAATACTAAAATTTTTAAGTTACGCTGTACTAAACAGTAAGATTAATAGCTCAGATATATCAGAGCTATTTCTAAGTGTTTTAAACAATAATATTTCTTAAGTTTTTGATTTAGATCATTTTGTATTAGAATTGTCCATAATTAAATATTTGCCTGTTTCGCTTGGCAAAAGGCAAATATTGTTTGTTGTTAACCAAATATAAAAAACTTCCTTTACCTCTATTTGTAGCTATCCAAAAAAACAACCTTTCCATTTATTTTGCCTCCTACAAAAATGCAATATTTTGTGCTAATCCATTTTTGTTGTTAAAGACACAAAATTAAGATCAGTTTCTTTACTTTGTGCTAGTACCAAACAACTAAGCAATATACTTACTAAGTTAATAAATATTAGCCTTAAGAAAACCCCAAAATAGTTTTTGTTAGATATCTAACTAGATACTTAGCTAAAGATTTAAGCAATGGCATAATAAGCAATATTACTAGAAAAATAAAAAAATAGTCCCTTATAATTTTAATTATTTAGCAAAAACTCTATCCAAAAATTGTTGCTTTTTTCTTCGATAAATATTATATCTAGTGTCCTCAAGCTATATGCCAACAACATATAGTGACTGAAAAGAATATCTACTTAAAACTACTATCATAATAAAACAGCAAGGAAATGTTATGGCTTCTTTTGATTTTGATCTAAGCTACAATAGTCAACAGATAGATTTTGATAGCAATACTCCCACATTTTTAGCTACTGGTATTGATATTGTTAAGCCAGATACTAAATCAAAAACTGATAAGTCTGGGGCATGGTGGCGCAAGAGTGTACATAAAGAAGCAATAAAAATAGACTCTGAGCGCGATAATTTATTAACAGATTTTGGTAAAGCTACTCTAACAGACCGCTATGTTTTAGAAAATGAAAGCTACCAAGACATGTTTGCCCGTGTTGCTGCCGCTTTTGCTGATGACCAAAATCACGCACAACGCCTTTATGATTATATTTCAAAACTTTGGTTTATGCCTGCTACGCCAATACTTTCTAATGGTGGTGCGGAAAGAGGAATGCCAATTTCTTGTTTTCTTAACTCTGTTGGTGACAGCCTTAAAGCCATTGTAGATACTTGGAATGAAAATGTTTGGCTAGCCTCAAATGGCGGTGGTATCGGCACTTACTGGGGAAATGTTCGTTCTATAGGTGAGGCAATTGGTAAAGCAGGCAAAACTTCAGGTATTATGCCTTTTATTCGTGTAATGGATTCCTTGACCCTAGCAATTAGCCAAGGCTCTCTTAGACGAGGTTCAGCAGCCGTTTATTTAGATATTCATCATCCTGAAATTGAAGAATTTTTAGAAATTCGTAAACCCTCTGGAGACTTTAACCGAAAAAGCTTAAACCTTCATCATGGTATTAATATTACAGACGAATTTATGATTGCTGTCTGAGATGATAAGACGTTTAATTTACGTAGTCCAAGGACAGGTGAAGTAATTAGGCAAGTTAATGCACGTCAACTTTGGCAAAAGATTTTAGAAACCCGTTTACAAACCGGAGAACCTTACTTAATCTTTATTGATACAGTAAATAAAAGTATTGCTAAACATCATCAAGATTTAGGCTTAAAAGTAACTATGTCTAATCTTTGTAGCGAGATACTTCTTCCTACAGGTGTTGATCATAAAAACCAAGAGCGTACTGCTGTTTGTTGTTTATCTTCACTTAATGCAGAAAAATGGGATGAGTGGAATAAAGACCCTCTATTTATTGAAGATGTATTTCGATTTTTAGACAATGTGCTACAAACTTATATAGATTCTGCTCCAGAGCAAATGAATAAGGCTAAGTATTCTGCACATCGGGAACGTGCTGTTGGACTTGGACTTATGGGACTCCATTCTTTCTTTCAATCAAAAGGCGTTGCCTTTGAAAGCGTAACAGCTAAGTCTATCAATATAAAGATGTTTCGTCATATTCGAGAACAAGCTAATTTAGCTTCAACTCGTCTTGCTGATGAGCGTGGTTCTTGTTTGGATGCTGAAGACCGAGGAGTTAAAGCCCGTTTTAGTTATAAACTAGCAATTGCTCCAACTGCTTCTATAAGCATTATTTGCGGTGGCACAAGTGCGGGTATAGAGCCAATTCCGGCCAATATTTATACACATAAAACTTTATGTGGTTCCTTTGTAGTTAAAAATCCTTACCTAGAAAAACTTTTATCTAAACGTAGCATAAATAATGAAGCTACATGGCAATCAATACTAGCTAATGAAGGCTCTGTAGCACATCTTAATGAGCTTACAGATGATGAAAAATCTATTTTCCGTACAGCCTTTGAAATTGATCAACGTTGGGTAATAGAACTAGCTAGTGATCGCGCCCCATTTATTTGTCAAGGTCAATCACTTAATATATTTCTTCCCGGTGATATTCATAAATGGGATTTATTAATGCTTCATTGGTTAGCTTGGGAACGAGGAGTAAAAAGTCTTTATTACTGTCGTTCAAAGTCTGTCCAACGGGCAGCATTTGCTGGTGTAGAAAATGTTAAGGCAACAGATATTAAAACAAACTCCACCAATTATGAGGAGTGCCTTTCTTGCCAATAAAGCTTAAATAAATAAAACTTAAATAAATCTTTAATATTAAATAACCAATCGATAAAAAAAGGGTTAAGTGTCTTCGCTATGTATAACACTGCTGTCAGTCAATCTAATATGGACATTGCTAATTCTAATCCTCTTTTGCTTATAGGAACAAAAACCATAGATTTACTAGAATCTACAGGAAGTTATGATGTAGATCGTTATCCTTGGGCTTATGAGTGTTGGAAACGGCAACAACAAATTCATTGGATGGGCGAAGAAGTCCCACTAGGTGAAGACTTAAAAGACTGGCAATCTGACACCATTAGCGAAGTAGAACGTAATTTACTTACCCAAATTTTCCGCTTTTTTACCCAATCAGATGTTGAAGTGGGTGATAACTATATGAAACGCTATATGCGTATTTTCCAACCGCTAGAAGTCCAAATGATGATGGCTGCTTTTAGTAATATGGAAACTGTCCATATAGACGCTTATGCAATGCTACTTAAAACTTTAGGAATGCCTAAAACAGAATTTGAAGCTTTTCGTGATTATGCAGCAATGCGAGCTAAGGTAGACTACATGCACACATTTGGAGTAAATACCTGTGCAGATGTAGCACGTACATTAGCTATGTTTGGTGCATTTACTGAAGGAATGGCACTTTTTGCTAGTTTTGCAATGTTACTTAATTTTCCTCGTCAAAATAAAATGAAAGGGATGGGGCAAATTGTTTCCTGGTCTGTTCGGGATGAAAGTCTGCATTGTGAAGGAATAATTAAGCTCTTTCATGAATGGAATAGGCAAACTGGCGTAGTAACTAAAGCTGTAGCAGATGACATTATAGATGTTGCTAAAACAATGGTGACACTTGAAGAACAGTTTGTAGATTTAGCTTTTTCTTTAGGAGATGGACAAGTAGAAAAAATGTCTGCTCAGGAAGTAAAAAACTATATTCGCTATATTTGTGATTGGCGATTAACTCAGCTAAAACTTCAGCCTGTTTATGGATATTTTGCTAGAGAAAATAACGAATATAAGCAAGTCCAGCCTCATCCGTTGCCTTGGCTACTTCAAATATTAAATGGTGTTGAGCATGCTAACTTTTTTGAAGCTCGCGCAACGGAATATTCAAAAGCTGCTACACAAGGTCAATGGCACGGCGATGAAGGAGCTTGGTCAGCTTTTGATCAATGGCAAAAACAACGTTCTTCCTAGCAATAATCTAAAATAATCTAAAATAAATTTTTTTTCTTAATAAACCTTATTTACTGTTAAAAAGATTGGCATATAATTTTCAATATGCCAAAACTTAGGATTCTACAAGAAAACTTACCCACGCGTTGCGAGATTTGCCATCAGTCGGATCTTTTTAATCCTCAGACTGGCGATTGTAAGCGATGCTCCAAAATAGCCAAACGCCTAAAAAACCAAGCTTGGCATTGTATCAGTCATCCTAATGATGCTGGAGTCTTGCAAGTTTTTGGAGCTTTACTAATATTTGGTGTTCATATTTATTTTCTTCCCTACGCACAAATGTTTATGCAAGATTTCTGGCTTACTTGTGGAATATATTTTTCTTCCTTAATAGTAGGACTACTCTTAATTGTTTGTGGTAAAGGTCGTCCAATATTCTAATTAGTTGTTATTTAAGTAATTTATCAAAAACCTCTTTATGAGCTAAATCACGATGAAGCCGCCAATCTTTTTGCCTAGCTTCAACCAAAATAGGATCTAACAAATCTAGTTTTTCTAGTTTTTCTAGTTCTTTTAGTTCTTCTAGTTCTTTTAGTTCTTTTAGTTCTTTTAGTTCTTTTAGTTCTTTTAGTTCTTCTGATAATCCACTCTCTTTTTCTGTTAACTCTTCTTCAATCTCCAGTTCTTCATTATTTCCCTCAGTTAATAATTTCTCCTTGGCAAATTTAGCAGAAAACTTAGCTTTTTGATCAATAGATTTAGCATATTGTTCTAGGTTTTGAAATTTATTAGCTTTAAGTATTTCTTCAATTTGTCTAAAAGTTTCTTGTGCTAAATCTAATTTTCCTTCTTGGATTTTTAGATAGCAAATATCTAACAAATGAGGTAGAAAAGTAACTTTGATTTGTTTATCAGTCCCATAAAGCCTACTTAAAAACCAAGGTACTAGTCCAAGCTGATTTATTTCAAACCTACTTGTTTCTAAAGCTAATTTTTTTTCAAATAATTTATTAGCTGTTTCAAAATCTTTTTCTAATATACAAATCCAAGCTATATTGTTAATTAATGTGCTGAAATAAAGTTCTTGTTTTGTGTCTGGAAGCGAAGCTAATTTATTATATTTCTCTGTTAATATAAGCCTTGCTTTTGAAGTTAAGCCTTCTTTTAGGTAAATATCTGATAATTTTTCTAAAACACTTATACTTCGATTTTTAAGTTTTTTGTTTGATTCACAAAATTCTATAGTTTTTATTAGTAGTTTTTCTGCCTTGTCGCTATCTTTTTTCTCTATATAAAAATCAGCTAAGGAAATACTATTACTAACTATTAAGTATAATAAGGAATCTATATCGTTGTTTGTGGTTGATAAGTTATTATTTCTTATCTCTAAAGCTCGTTCTAAGTATTGGATTTCTTCATCTGAACGCTTCTTAGGCAAAAATGCAAGTCTTTCTAACAAACTAGCTATTTGAATATCATTTTTATCAAAGCCTTTTTCCATTTGGTTAAGTGCTTGTAAATAGTAATCTTTTACCTCTTTCTCTGGTAAAACTCCTGCTAATCTATTTAAGCTTTCTAAATAGCGTGGATCTTTTAGTCCAAATCCTTTAGCAATTTCAAAAGCTTCTAAATAATATTGTTTAGTTTTTTCTAAAGTTGCATTACTATCAGACTCATAATCTTCTTCTAACTGCCAATCTCCTGCTTCAATTAAAACATCCCAGCGTTTTGCTGGATCAGTAAGTTGTTTTAGTTTTGTTTCCCAATCAGGTTTTTCTATTAGTTTTTCTATTGGTTCTTCTATAGATGTATTTGTGGATGTGTAATTACGTGCTGACCACCAATCAACTGCTACCCAACCAATCAATCCATAAATTGGTAAACCTAACATTAATAAATAGATAAAACCTCCTATTATCATTACTTTAACTGTAGGCATTACATTAGAAAAATGTGAAACTAGCTTTTTTGCTAGTAAATAACGTTCTGCCCAGGTTTGTTTAATAAATGGAGGTGCAGTCAAGACTTGAAAAATAGTTTGCAATCTAATTTTACGATCATGCTCTTTTGGCAAAAGCCTATTTATTCGGCTTGCAGCAATAGAAAATTGCCACTGCACAGGCAAGCTAATAATAGTACTAATAGCTAAAAATAGTATGATTTTATCATTAAGTAACCACCAAGCTAAAAATAGGACTAGAGAATTTATTATATAAATTACTGTTTGCGCTCTTGGAAAACGTACATAAACCAAGGCTTCTAAGACTCGCCCACCATCCAACGGTAAAATAGGTAGTAAGTTAATATAATTAAGAATAATAGAAATTAGTGCTATTTCATACCAAAGTTCATTGAAAGTAATTAAGTAAATATATGCAGCTACAAAACCACCTATTACCCCAGGAACAGGCCCAAGTAAATAAATAACTAGTTTTTGCAGTGGTGTAGCATCTTCTTTATCTCCAATAGTTACGGCCCCTAAAAAAGGTAAAAACAATACTTGAGTATCCTTAAATCCAAATAAAACCATTCCTGCTAAATGACCTAACTCATGTATTAGTAAAACTCCAAGCAATATAAACACTGTTTGCCATGAAAAACTTATACCAAAGGCTAGAGCAGCTACTACCACACTTACTAAAAATAATCCTGCCTTAGTCACCCAACCCCACTTCACCCGATTATTTTCATCTGCAATAGCTTGCTCAAAAGCTAGAATATCTGCGTTTAATTGGGCTTGTGTATTTGATTCACCTAAAAAACTGGTACTATCTGATACATTACTTTTATTTTCTGTAATATTTTTAGACTGTTCTTTAGATATTTTTTTAGATATTTCTGTTAATTTTTTACTAACATAAAAAATAGGTGCAAGTAGTTTTGCTGCCCCTTTAGCACTATATCGCCATTCCCCTTCTGAGCCTACTTCTACGGCCCAACCATTTTCAATTTGATAAGAAAGAGCTTCTTTTGCAAAGCTATTTTGATTTTGTAAAAATTCCTCAACAGTGCAATAAATAGCTTCTGTGTCCTCTTTTTGTCTTATCTGATTAATCCATTGTTGATGAACTAACCATTGTTTTGATAAATCTGCAAAATAATAAGTGTTAGTTTGAAAGTTTTTTGGTAATGGTAAAGTAATATTATCTAAACAATCTGTAGTAATCATTGTCTTTCCATTATCAAAAATTGAAGTAAAAATAACATCAAAAGAGCGTATCCAGCCAGGCAGTAAAGTAGAACTAACAGAAGCAAAAGCAGGAATATTTGGATGCACATATATTTGGTAAAAAGCTACTTTATTTGTTTGAGTCGCTTTTTGTGAGTAAGCATATTGAAATCCCAAAGAATCTAAAGCTTTGTGTGTTTGGGCCCAAATAGGATTAAGATTTTCTGGAACTTGAGAACTATCAACACATTCATTGTAAGGTAATTGGTTTCTTCTCTGCATCAATCTAGCCCAAACAATTGCATATTGTAAACCTTTGACTAAGAAAAATAACGCTGCAATATATGCTATTATTTCAATAAACCACATATTAACCCCTCTTTAGCCAAAACAGTATTATTTCTAGTAAATCACCTATCTTTATACCTGCTTTTGTATAGATATATACTAAGTTACTTTCTATTTGATAAGCACCTAGTAGCTTATATACTATACAGAAAGTTTTATAAGCCAATAGGAAGTTTTTAGCAATAAAATAATTAACTAAAACTAAAAGATTTTTTTCTAGTTTTAGTTAGTTTTATCGAGCAATTATTAAATTTTTATTAGTTTTATTTTTAGTTAATATAAGCTTTGTTTATCCTATCTGTTTATTGTTCAGATATTTAGCTTATTTATTTGACAGCTTGACTTCTCAGCAAAGAAGAAATATGTAAAAATCTTCAAGCTCTTAGACCCTAAATAAAATTAATTTAATTCCAATAAGCTGAGATAAAATAATGACCAAAAACAAAAATTTCTCGTCCCAACCAAAAATAACTCTCCATCTTACTAAACTATTTGCACTAATATTAATATTCTCTTTAACTAGTTCTAATATGGATGTTTACAGTCAATCAACTAATAAACAATCTAAACAATCTAAAAACAAACCCAGCAAGCCACCTCAGCCAAAAGTGATTTCTGCAACAGGTGTTGTAATAGATAACCCTGCGGATAAAGTGGCTAATAACACAGAGGAAGAAATTGATTTTAAGCTTGTAGAGGCTCTTTCACTTCTTAAACAAGGGCGGGTTCAAAAAGAAACTGGTCAGTATCAACCATCAATTCAAACTTTTCTACAAGCAATAACTACAAAAGTAGAAATTAGCGATAAGGTCAGACCTGAACTTGCTGATGCCTATTATAGATTAGCCATTGCACAACGTGAAGAAGGTTTATTAAACGAGGCTATTATTTCTTTTAGAAAAGTTCTAGAACATCAAAATAACTTAGCTGAACAAATTGCACTAACAAAACAGATTGAATCAGAAGTTGCAACAACTTATCATCGCATTGGACTAAGAGAAGCAAAAGCTGAACGTTATAGAGAAGCTATTAGTGCCTACAAAGACGCTTTTAATATTAATCAAGAACCACAAATTAAAATAGAAATTGCTGATAGCTATCATCGTATAGGTTTATCAGACCTCAAATCAGGAAATTATACTCAAGCCATAGATTCTTTTAATAAATCTTTAGAATTTTCTCCTAATTCAGCAAAAGTTTTCTTTAGCCTTGCTCAAGCCTATGAGCAAAAAGGCGATATTTCCCAAGCAATGGATTATTACCGTCAAGCAATACAAGTTAAAAATGATTTTGCAGAAGCACATTTTGCACTAGGCAAAAACTATCAACGCTTAAACCTAGCCACAGAAGCTGTAGCAACTTTGACTACAGCAACTAAAAATAATGAAGCTTATCCAGAAGCTTATTATCATTTAGGACTTAATTTTTTAACCTTAAATAAAACTAATGAAGCAATATCAGCTTTTAGCAAAGCTATCCAACTTAAACCAGAATTAGCAGAAGCACATTATCAATTAGGTGCAACACATACAAGACTAGGAGATTTTACAAAAGCTGTTGACCCTTTAAACAAGGCTATAAAAATCAAACCAAATTACCCTGAAGCAGAGTTTTTATTAGGTATTGCTTATTACAGATTAGAGAAGTTTGATGCCGCTGCTCCTCTTCTAAAAAAAATAGTATCTTTATTTCCTGATCGCCTTGAAGCTTATCAATATTTAGCTAATAGTTATTTAAGCTTAAAAGATTATTCATCAGCAATAACCATACTTGAAAAAATTCGCTCATTAAGTCCAGACGACAAAGACAATGTTTATAAACTAGGTAATAGTTATTTCCAAACTTCAAAATATGAAGAATCTATTGCGGCTTATGAAACTTTATCAGACAATAACAATTATCCTGATCTTCAATATAAAATCAGTCAAGGCTACTTAAAATTAAATACCCCTGAAGCAACTAAAAAAGGAAACAATTTGCTTTCTATGGTGTTAACTAAAGCTAAGACATCATTTAATGAAGGAAAGAAGTTGGAAAAACAAAAAAATTACTTGGCTGCAATCAATAGTTACAAACAAGCTACAAGTATTTATCCTGATTATGTAGATGCAATTTATCGTTTATCGTTTTGTTATTTTTTAGCAGGAGACAATGCTAATGGCAAACTTCAATATGAAGAATTGTTGCAAAAAGCAGGTAAAAAGATCAAAAGAAAGTAAATATCTTAGCTAGTAAGCTGTAAGTTAAATTAATTATGCCACAATATGCACTAGAAAAAGACATTATTACTAAAAAATGTGATGTATGCGGCAAAAGCTATCTAATTACACGTCACACTAAAACTTGTGTACATTGTGGCTATAACAAAAAAAACAAATCCCAGCACCCACATGTAGCACTAGATCTTAATGCTTCTAGTTTTGCAGATGGGATGCAAAAGTTTTTATCTTCAAACAAATATTTTGGCAGCACAGAAAAAAAGATTGTTATTCTTTCTGTTATTCTAGGCTTTGTAGGCAGTTTATTTTTCCAAAGTGGACTGCCAATTTCAAGCAAAATAGTTTTTATTCCTCTAGCAATTGTTCTTAGTTTATTTATTGGTTTAGCCATAACTGGAGCAGCAGCACTAAGTAATATCTTTCAAAAACTCGCCAAACCTTTAAGCTCAGAAGCTACTCAAAAACGCTACAAAGAATGGAAAGAAAATAAAGTGACTAAAAAGATAAATAAGGAATCTTAAAAGATGAGAAACCAACAAAATAAAGAAATAACCCCAGGTCTTAAAGTAAATATAGTGCTAAAACAAGACCAACGAACAGGCAAAACTACCCAAGGAATTGTTAAAGATATTTTGACAAAATCTGCTTATCATCCACATGGAATTAAAGTTCGCATTCAAACAGGCGAAGTAGGTAGAGTTAAAGAAATTATTGATTAATGATCTTAAAAATAGCTATCTAACTAACTTTATAAACAACTCCCAAAAAGTTATAATCTTCTAACTGTTTTCTAAAATTTTTAATCTTAAAAGGAGATTGTTTATGTATCAAACTTTTAATCTTATCCCTATACAATCTAATCTTAAAAATACTAACAAAAATAGATTAGATCCTATTTCAAATAACTTCTTATCTAACAATAACTTATCTTATGATAAGCTATTGTTTTCAATATATTGGAATAATTATTTTGATCAAGCAGTTTATCAAGAAACTGTAGGAAACATTAAGCTTTTTCTAAAAAATGCAAATAAAATAGATTGGATAAATAACTTTCTATCCAATAATAGTTTATCTTATGAGCAATCTTTCCATCCAACTTATAATGACAGCACTGATAGCAGCTATTTTGACAAAATAGTTTATTTGGAGAATTTAACAAAATCTGGAAATATTGGTCTTTTTGTAAAAGAAATAAATAAAATAGACTGGACAAAACACCCTGCCAAGCATTTTATTTATGTCATCCGCCTTGCATTAGAAGTTGAGGCTGTTTTTGCTGCTCAAAAACTTTCACTTCTAGGTGCTAAGTTATATCCTCAAAACCTAGAATTAGAAAAATTTGCTTTTATCCTTAAAAATCCTGTCCTTATCTCTAAAAATCAAATAGCTAATTCTGATTTAGAAGCTAATTCTAAATGGATAATAAACAATAGACAAAAATATAAAGGTCAATGGGTAGCCTTAAAAAATGGCTTGCTACTAGAAGCATCTAAATCTCTTAAAACACTTACCTTAAAATTTTCTGAGCATAAAAACATTTACTTTACAAAGGTACATTGATGGCTCTTTCCTTTGCAGATGGAACGCCTTTTACAAGGGCTTGGACACCTTACGACTATAGACCTGCAACAGGCTCAGATTCTACAGAACGCATTATGATTCCTATAGAAATTGAAAGCTTTCGCACCTCAGCTTTTATTGATACAGCCTCGCCTTATGTTGTTTGTTCGCCAGAAGTAGCAGATGCAATAGCAATAAATTCATCTGCTGCAATACAGGAAATAAAATATAACATCCGAGGTAACAAAATATTAGGGGATTTACACCGTCTATCAATAACTCTGCTTGCTCAGGAAGGAGAAAATTTATCTATAGAGTCGTCTGTTTTTGTTCCACAAAATATAGATAAAGAAGTTTGGGCAAATTATCCAACCGTCCTAGGGCTTAAAACTTTTCTTGAACATCTACGCTTTGCTGTAGATCCTCTAAAAAATAGATTTTATTTTGGATTATGTAGTTATTAGTAGACTATTATATTAACTAATATAGCCTAATGCCCGCATTCGTTCTTTAATTTCTTCCTCTTCGCCATCTTCAAAAGCATTTGAGCTAACACCATCTCGGTATGAACTCCCTTGGCGGCGAATAGGGCGAGACATTGAAACTTCAGGTAAAAAGGCTTCTTGCAAAACTCGTCCGTCCATGTCCTCTGTTAATGCTTCATCCATTGCATAAAGCGCGGTAGGTGCAATGTCTCTCAAATGAGCATTTTCTATTTTTAACCCTTTATGAAATCCCTCTCCACAGGCTATAAAAATTCCATAAGGAGCATGTGCGCCTGAAGTGGTGCTAGAAGCAATAAAAGTTCCTTGTTGGCTACGACCTTCTAACGGTACATAACTTGAATCACGAGTAATTAAAACTAAATCTGGAAGTAGTTCAGAGTAGCGACCTTGAAAAGCTTCCTCTCTAGTCAAAACTTGCTCAAAAGCTGGTAGGTTATCAAAAGGTGACTTAAGCTGTTTTAGCTTTGTTTTTACCTCTTGCAAAAGCGGCAGGTAATCCTTTTGTGGGACAATTCCGGTTGCTTCTCTCCCCTGCAAATTAATCCAAACACCTCGATCTTGACCAAAGAAGACTTTAGTTTTTGACCAATCTATTTCTTCAAAAATTGCTTTTCCCCGCAAAGCTTTTTTATCTAAAGCATTGTCCCACCCGGCTGGAGCAGCTACTTTAATTCGATTTTCTACTTTTTCTTTTAAGCTAGCTAGCTTTTGTTTTGCTTTCCAAGCAAACCCATCTTGATAAGCAAGCCAACCTTGTTCACGTAGCCATTCATTAAGGCGAATTTCATAATGTGAAGCACAAAAACCATGATCAGAACAAACTAAAATCGGTGTGCCTTCTGGAATATGTTTTAGCAGTCGCCCAACAGCTACATCTGCCTTTTCATACATTTCATAAATAAAATTCTTAAACTCGGTTTTTGCCTCATGTTTATGGTGTGTTCTGTCCATATCAGCCCAAAAATCATGCTGAGTTCGGTCTAAAATCGAGTAAACCATCATTAGAAAATCCCAGTCATATTTTGGCAACAGAAAATCTAAGGCTCGTTGACGAGCATCTAGGCAGAGGCGAAATTCAGCAGCTTTTTCTACTTTATCAGTATTTCGCTTAGGTTCAATTATGTAATCTGGAATTGTTTTTAATAATTCGCTTTTTAGCTCTGTTGGATGTGTAAAATTTGACTGCAAAGTTGGGGTAAGCATTCCTGTAACTAAAAAACCTTCTACCGGGACAACTGGATAAGTTGTAGGAACGTTGACCACGCCTACATTGCGACGACGTTCAGAAAGTATTTCCCAAACGGTTTTTGTTTGAATATCTAACGCGCTCATTGCGCGAAATTCATAAGCACCAGGCTGTTTAATAAAAGGTGAGTAAACCCCATGCATTCCTTCAGATGTTCCAGTAGTGCAACTTGACCAGCCAGGAAAGCTATTTGGATGAAGTGTTGAGCGAAGCGGGCCGCTAACACCTTGAGTAATTAATTCTCGCAGATTAGGTAGTTTACCTTCGGCAATCATTGGGTCAATGATGTCAAAAGTTGCTCCATCTAAACCAATAATTACAGCTTGTTTTTTTGGGTTTTTACTCATAGTTTTACTACTGCATATAGCCAAGGCTACGTAATTTATCTGCAATACCTTCGCTAGCAAAAACTTCGTCTGATGTGTTTTGTGATAATTCTTTGTAAGATGTGCCTTCGCGCTTAATTTGCTTGTTAGCAAGAAATTCTGGTGTAAAGATTTCCTGTAAAACTCGTCCGTCCATTTCTGGCGTTAATGCTTCGTCCAAGTGAAAAAGCACGGTTGGGGCAACATCTCGTAGATTAGCACCAGAAATTTGCTCCCCTTGACGAATATTTTTTCCCCAAGCAATAAAAATTCCGTCTGGTGTATGCTCTCCTGTGTTGTGATTAGATGGTGTCAAGTATTTATCGTTAGATAAATCACCAAGATAAGCACCATAGTTGATACATAAAACTAAATCAGGAGCAAAATGACGATAAGGGCCATCAAATGCTTCTTCTTGAGTCAAAATATATCGAAAAACCCTTTCACCATTAGGATATTTATGGTCAATCAATTTATTTTTTATTTCCTGTTTTATGTCTTCTGCCATTTGCCCTGGCTCAACAATCCCGTGTGGCTCACGCCCCTTTAGATTTAGTCTGATTCCACCATCTAAAGTATAGTAAGCTTTGGTCTTAGACCAATCTAGTTTTTCAAAATAATTTTGTGTATCAGACTCTTGAGACTTCATTTTAGCTACGCCGTAACCAATTTCTTTTTGAAAAGGCTTGCGAATTGCCCGATAAACGCTTGCAACTTCATCTAATACACCAATTCGGCGAAGTGCAGATTTTAATTTGGCCTTTTCTCCTCGTTCAACTAAATAGCCGCAATCTAATAGCCAACGAGGAATATCAAACGCGCTATAAAACGGGCCAAAACCATGATCAGAGACAATAAAAACCGTTGTCTCTGAGTCTAAATCAGCTAGCAGAGTCCCTACAGCATGATCAAGCTTTTCATAGATTTGAAAGATTGTATTATAAATACTAGCGGGTTGTTCCTGGTGTTTAGGATGTTCTTTGTCCATTGCTGCCCAAAGGCGATGTTGGGCGCGGTCGGATTCAGTAAAAACTGTCCAAAATAAATCACTAGGATATTTTTTTAGCAGGTAGCGGGAAGCCTCTAGGCGACGATCTAAAGAGGTTAGCAGTTCATCAGCAATCTGCTCTTTATTTTTACCGTGTAAATTTACATCCACAACATAGCCCGGAACAGCCTTTTCTAGCTCATTGGCTAACTCAAGTGGGTAAGTGTAAGGATGTTCGCCACCTGGCCAAAGCATTCCACAAACTAAGTAACCATTGACCTTAACCGCAGGAAATGAACAAGGATCATTGATTACCCCAACTTGTCGGCCACGTTCAGAAAGCAACTCCCAAATAGACTTGGCTTTAATATCCAGAGTTGTCATTGCTTTTAGGGTAAAGTTATCTTCCCGACGTACTAGCGGCATAAAAATCCCGTGTCTACCTTCGCTAGTACCTGTAGCGGCGGAAGTCCAGCCAGGAAAGCTATTTGGAGTAACAGAAGAACGTAAAAAACCTGTACAACCTTCTTCAATCAATCGTTTAAGATTAGGTAATTTACCTTGATCAATTAAAACATCAATGACTTCAAACGTTGCTCCATCTAGACCAATTACTGCGGCTTTCCCACTCATAGATTTTCTTTACCTAAATTATTAATTAAAGTGCTACACCTGTGATTTCACTAGGAATTGCTACCCCTAATTCTTTCATAATTGTAGGAGCAATATCACAAATATGCGGTTTTTTATCTTTAATATCTTTACGGTTAATTAAAAAATGGGCATCGTCCTGGGTGTGCATACCAGTAAAAATTTCTTTATCCATCAAAGTTTGTTTATTGGTAGCACCTTTCATATCAAAACCATAGTTGGACAACACTATTAAATCTGGTGCTTGATCCATAAGTGGGCCTTGAAAAACATCTTCTTTCATAAAAACTTTCTTAATTGCAGTTTTACCATTAGAGGAAATTTCCTTTAATCCTGCTGCAAGTTCTGCACGAAGTCTTTCATATTCTGCACCAGGTTCAACTGTGCCTTGTGGGTATTTACCCTTTAGATTGATATAGATACGGGTAGGATCAAGGGCAAATGCTCGGCTACCTGGGCCTATTTCCTCTACTGACTTTGGTTGCTCAGAAGTAAAATTTAAGTAACCGTTTTGCTTTAACCAATAATTTAAGTAAACCTGTTGGTCAAGACTAGTAAAGCCATGATCAGAACACATCATAAAAGTAGTATTATTATCTAGTCTATCATAAACTTCACCAATTAATTTATCTACCCGACGATAAAACTCAATAAAACCGCTATGATATGGATGATTAGGATTAACTAAAGCATCCCACATAAAGTGATGTAATCGGTCGGTTTCTGTAACTGTACCAATAAATAACGACCATTTTTCTTGGTCAAAGAGTTGTAAAATGGTTTTACGACGTTTCTCAAACACATCATAAATATCTGCTAAGAAAACGTCTTTAGACTCGCGGGCTTTTGAGCATCTGGATCAAGTCTATATTGCAATTCCATAAGCGTTGGGTAGAGTTCTGGAGGGTAAGTAGCTTTCTTTAAGTCTGTCGCTACAAACCCAGAAATCAAAACTCCATTTAATGGTTTAGCCGGGTAAGTTTCCGGCACGTTGATTACTACTGAACGTTTGCCATAATTACCAAGCACATCCCAAAGAGCAGGAACTTTAACGCTTTTAGAATTAGGAAAATAGATTTTATAGCTATTAGGCTGTAGGTCTAAAAAGCCAAAAATCCCATGTTGTGCAGGATTCATTCCTGTATAAAAACAAGTCCAGGAAGTAGAAGAAACTTCAGGAATAGAAACATCCATTTGCCTTAAACTACTGTTAGCAGCAATTTTAGCTAGGTTTGGCATTGTGCCATCTGCACAAAATTGCTTAAGCAAAGTGTAAGGTGTACCGTCTAATCCTAATAAAACTACTTTTTTTTCTTTTACTTCTGGCTGTGATTTTCCTAAAGATCTTAATCGGTCTAAAATACCCATTATTACAACTCCAAATTACTTAACATAAAACCTTACTTAAAAATAACCTAATTCTTCCAGACGACGTTTAACTTCTTCTTCTTCTTCTTCTGAATAAACTTCGTCTGCTGGTTTAGGGACATAACCCATTTCTTCTAGTTTATGGATGATTTTTTTAGCACTTTCTTCAGGAGTTTCTTTTGAACTATCAACCATAACTTCAGGGTTAAGAGGTGCTTCGTAAGGGTCAGAAACACCTGTAAAACCAGGTATTTGTCCAGCCATTGCTTTAGCATAAAGTCCTTTAACATCTCGTTGAGCGCAGACTTCTAGCGGGCAATGGACATAAACTTCTACAAAATCACCTATCATTTTTCTTACTTCATCACGAATTTCACGATAAGGAGAAATTGCAGCACTAATAGCAGCAACTCCATTACGAGAAAGCAGATGACAAACAAATCCGATGCGACGAATGTTTGTATCACGGTCTTCTTTAGAGAAACCTAAGCCTTTGCTTAAATTTGTTCTGACTACATCCCCATCTAGGATCTCAACTTTCAAACCGCGATGGCGTAGTTCTGTTTCAACTATGTGGGCAAGCGTGGTTTTACCAGCACCTGAAAGGCCAGTAAACCACAGTGTAAAACCTTTATCTGACATATAAATGATTACTCCAAAAAGGAATGATTGTAACAAATAGGTCAGTGTACAATAAAACCCTGGCAAGCGAAACTAGTTCATCCTAAACTTCAGAAAGGCAAAAGAAGCATAAACAGGAGACAAAAAATCCGGTCTTAAAACCCTTTCTAACTAGTTAATTTCTTAACCTGATAAACTAATCAATGGTGTTTTTATCATTGCTAATTTAAGCAATTTTTTCTTGCTAACAACAAAATTTTTCTTACATAATCTCTAGGCTTTATCAAATTCTACTAGCTAAAGTTGATGGTTTAATATGTTGAAAATAAATAAATTACTAGCCCTTTCCTTAAGAATAGTTTTTAGTTTTTTTCTAATATTTATTTTATCCAACAATATAAAAGCCAATAAAGACCCAGAGATTTTCACTTATGAAGAGCTTGTAGAATTATGTGAAAAAGAGCAGTTACCTGAGAATTTACAAAAAAAGCTAACCTCTCTTTTAACAACACCTTTTGTTAATAACAGAGCTTTTCAACAAGGGGTAGTTCCACAAAACCAAAGTCTAAAGAAATAGGAGAATTTTTAAGAGTAGTTTTTGGAATATAGAACGTGGCCTTAATTTAGAAGCAATTGAGCTAGTTTTACTAACCCAGAAAAATATATTTCCTACTTGACCAAAAGTCTATTCTGCTGATAGCAAAAGAGGTAGAGAAGTTATTGAGTATGTTAATATGCTTAAACAAGCTGATGTTATTGTACTAAATGAAGTTGATTGGGGTGTAAAGCGTACCAAATATAATAATGTGGTTGAACGACTAGGCACAACACTTAAAATGAATTATGCCTATGGAGTTGAGTTTGTAGAAATAGATCCAATTAGTTTAGGGACAGAAAAGTTTGAAGATATTCCAGAACCAGATAGAAGCGAGTTAGTAAAAAATATCCAAGTAGATAAAAATCTTTATAAAGGCTTGCACGGGACAGCTATTCTTAGTCGCTATCGTCTTGAAAATGTTCAGCTTATACCATTTACATATCAAGCTCATGATTGGTATGAGGAGGAAAAAAAAGCTACCAGTTTTATAGAAAAAGGAAAACGAAAAGCTAGCGAAACTGTTTTTTTAGAAAAAATTCATCGTGAAATCCGTCGTGGTGGTAGAACAACTTTAATAGCCGAGATTGTTGATGAGGCTATCCCAACAGGCAAAGCAGTTATCGTTGCAACACATCTTGAATCAAAAACTAAGCCTGAAAACCGTGCCAAGCAACTAGAAGAACTTTTAGGGAGGCTAAGAAATATTAAACACCCAGTAATTTTTGCTGGTGATATGAATACTTCTACTTCAGATGCTACACCTACTTCTATCTTAAAAGAGCTAAAAAACCGAGTTGGTGATGAAGAATTTTGGGTTAAACAAGGCTTTAAGTATGCAACAGGTGTAGGTTTAATTTTAGATGCTTTTGGAGGAGCAATTAAATTAAGTCGAACCCATTTAGATCCAACAGTTAAAAGTGTTAGATTTATCTCTCCAAATCCAGAAGCAGAATTTTTTACCCTTTTAGAAGAATTTCGTTTTGATGATAAAGGAGCATTTGATCTTCGAGGTGATAAAACACGCTCTTTTGATAGGAAGGCAGGCACATTAGCAAATTCAAACCAACGAAGTACTAAAGGTTTTGTAGAAACTTATCAAGTTAAACGTAAAATTGGGCCTATAGGCAAATTTAAGCTTGATTGGATATTTATTAAGCCTCCAAACTTTACTGACCCAACAGATAGTAAGCAACCTTATGTTTTTGCACCTCATTTTGGGCAAACTTTATCAATACTCAATTTTAGTTTTGGAGAAGGAATTTCCGATCACAACCCAATCATACTAGACTTACCATTTAAGTAATATTTCTAGCGATAAGCAAAGACAAATTGACAGTTTAGTAATGCTGCTGGCACAATGACCAATTGCTATAGCACTCAAAATTTAATCCTACCAAAAATCAAAATTAAAGATTATGCGTATGCGTCGGGCAATTTATCCTGGATCATTTGACCCCATTACTAATGGTCATTTAGACATTATTGAGCGTAGCTCTAAGCTTTTTGATGAAGTAATTATTGGGGTTTTAGTAAATTCACAAAAAACACCTCTTTTTAACTTTGATGAGCGAATAGAAATTATTCGCGCTGTTGTAGCAGATTGGCCTCAAGTTAGAGTAGATACTTTTAATGGTCTACTTGTTAATTATGCACAATCTCAACAAGCTGATTGTATTGTTAGAGGGATAAGAGCCGTTTCTGATTATGAATATGAACTACAAATGGCACTAATGAATAGACGATTAGCACCTAATATTGAGACTGTTTTTATGATGGCGGCTGAAGATTACAGCTATTTAAGTTCCCGACTAGTCAAAGAAGTTTTTATGTTAAATGGCTCAATTACTGGACTTGTGCCTAGTTTAGTTGAAGAAAAAATGAAAGAAAAGCTTCAAGCTAAAAAAAATACTTAAGTTTATTTTGAAAGGTTAAATTAATGTCCTCAAGTATTTCTAAGTTTGTTCCTTCCACACGTGTTGCAAAAATGTCGGCATCATCTACTTTAGCCGTATTGCAAAAGGCGGATAGTTTGCGTCGTGCTGGATATGATGTAATTGATCTAGGCGCAGGTGAGCCAGACTTTAATACTCCAGAACATATTAAACAAGCAGCCCATCAAGCAATAACTGACAATTTCACTCGTTACACCCCCGCGGCAGGAACTAAAGAAATAAAAGATGCGATTATTAAGTATTTTAGCCAGGAAACTAATACAGAATATCATCCTTCTGAAATAGTGGTGTCGGCTGGTGGAAAACAAGCTATTTTTAATGCTATTTTGACATTGATTAATCCAGGCGATGAAGTATTACTACCTGCTCCTTATTGGGTAACTTTTCCTGAAATTGTTACTCTCGCCCAAGGAAAAACTGTAATTATTGACACTGAAATCAATAATTTCCAGTTAACTAAAGAAATGGTTGCTAATTATATTAGCCCTCGTACTAAACTATTAATTCTTAATTCGCCATCTAATCCATCAGGAAGAGTTATTGACCAAAAAGAATTTGTAGCTATTGCAGAACTGGCAGCAAAAAACAATATTTGGTTATTATCAGATGAGTGTTATTACCAATTTGTTTATCCTCCAGAAAGACCCTTTTCAGCAGCAAGTTTAAGAGAAGATTTAAGAGCTAATACACTAATATGTGGTTCATTTTCTAAGACTTATGCAATGACAGGCTGGCGACTTGGTTATGCACTTGGGCCTAAGGATTGGATAGCAGAAATGGTTAAAGTACAAAGCCATTCAACCTCTAATCCTTCTTCTATTGGACAAAAAGCGGCTATAGCAGCATTAGTTAGCCCACAAGATAGCGTAGTAGAAATGCTAGCAGAGTATAAAAAGCGGAGAGATTATTTAATTCCAGCATTAAATTCAATTGCAGGTTTTGAATGTGTTGAACCTGAAGGTGCGTTTTATGCTTTTCCAAACATAAAAAAAGTTTTAGCAAGCAATGAAAAGATCAAAACTTCAGATGCTTTAGCAGAATATTTACTAACACAAGCACATGTTGCTCTAACTGCTGGATCTGCTTTTGGTAGTGAAGGCTATTTGCGTATTTCCTATGCTACTTCGCTAGATATATTAAAGCGTGCCATTGAAAGAATAAATGCTTGCGTAGAAAAATTAATTAAGTAAGATAAAAGAAAAATTTAATTGACCCCAAATTAAGTATGTTTTTAGTCCAGGAGGGTAATTTATGCCTGTACAAATGAAAAATTATTGTGATTATGAGCCATTTAAACCAAAGGTAGAGTCAATGAATGTAATGATCATTGATAATTTACTTAAGTCTGAATCAGATATTTCCCCAACAGCAGTACAAGAAGCAGACTTTAACCCCCTAAAATGGTTGAGAGAAGAGCGTCATATTGCTGGACTAGCACTAGAAAATATTACTAGAAATGTACTTACATTAATAAAAAATAGCCGTACCAAAATTGTCCATCTTTCTGATTTTAGCGAAAATGTTATAGAGATGTTTAACCCTGACGCAATTATCATTAGCGGCTCTTTAAGGGATTGGGATCTTTACAGCCCAGAACTACTAAAAGGTTTTGCTAATATTATCCAAAAAACAACAGTACCAATTTTAGGCATTTGTGGGGGACATCAATTAATAGGCTTAAGTTTTGGTGCTAACATTGTGACACTAGATGGTTTATTACCTAAAGAAAAAAGAAATGGGCGAATTAGAGAATATGAATATCATTATGTTAGAGTAATAAAGCCAGATGATCCTATTTTTGTAGGTTTGGATGATGTTAATTCCCGGTTTTGGCAAGCAGGTAGTCACCAACATGTTTTAAGAGTTTGGCAAAATCATGGGCTAATGATTGATAAAATTCCAGCAGGTTTTGTTAATTTGGCAAAAAGTTATCTTTGCCCCTATCAAATGATGGTTAAGCGAACTGATAACCAATTAATTTATACGGTACAATACCATTTAGAAAAATCTTTTGAAGATTGGAATAAGTTGCCTACTCGTTGGGAACACCGCAATGATAGCCGAGATGGGCGAATTATTTTTGAAAATTTCTTACTAGAAGCCTTAAAACATAAACAAAAAAATAAACTATATAAAATAGCCTAATCTAAAATATGAAAGTTTGCCCAGAGTGTCAAACACAATACCAAAGTAATGCAACCTTTTGCGGCCAAGATGGTAGTAGGCTAAAGTCATTAGAAAAAACTGCATCCATTGATCCTTTAGTAGGCACTTGGCTAGACGCAAAATTTAAGATCCTAAGCAAAATAGGACAAGGTGGAATGGGAGCAGTTTATAAGGCTGAACATGTAAGAATGGGCCGGCTTTGTGCAATAAAAGTAATCCCTCCTGAATTTGCCCAAAATACTGAAGCTTTAGAACGATTTGAAAGAGAAGCAAAACTATCTGCATTACTAAAAGATCCTCATGCCATTGGAGTTTATGATTTTGGTAAAACTACTGATGGTATGTTTTATTTAGTAATGGAATTTGTTGAAGGTGAAACCCTTTCTTCAATTTTACGTCGTGAAGGCCCTCTACCTTTAGATAGAGTAATTGAAATTTGTAAGCAATCTGCTGCTGCTTTGGCTGATGCACACAGCAAAAATATTATCCATCGTGACCTTAAACCCGATAACATAATGATTTGTAATGATAATGGTCGAGATTGGATAGAGGTTTTAGATTTTGGTATTGCTAAATTTTCTACTGAAGATAGTGACTTAACCAATGCAGGTTTAGTTATGGGAACACCTGCTTATATGTCTCCAGAACAGGTTAGTGGAGATAAACTAGATATTCGTACTGATATTTATAGTTTTGCATTAATTGTTTACCAAATGCTAACAGGAGCTTTACCTTTTCCAATAGAAAGTTCCCAAACAACTATGATTAGCCGCCTTCTACATAATCCTCAGCCCCCTAGCCTAATTAATCCTAATATAAAACTACCTAAAGAAGTAGAAAGTGCAATAATGGCGGGGCTTGCTCGTAATAGGGAAGAACGAACTTCAACAATTGAACAGTTTGTTACAGAACTAGAAATTGGTATGGGAATAAAATCTACCACCGTCCCAACACAACCAGTTAAAGCAATTTTAACTAATAAATTAACTGAAGAAAATTTGGTTCCTGAATATGCTAGATATAATAGTACTTATGGTTTACTAAATGTTACTATTCGTCAAGCACTTCTAGGGCATGCAGAAATATTACTTCTAAAAAAAGAAGCTTGTTGGTATAACTTAGTTTTTGGTAAAGATAATCGTCTCTTTAGGCTTTTTGCACATGAAAATAATCCTAGTGATTTTTTAGTAAGAGAGATTCTTAGTTTATCTCATATTACTAAAGAAAAACCTAGTAGCTTTCATATGTCCTATCAAGTTAATAATTTACTTCCATTTTATGTATTTCTAAATACTGATTTAACAAGCAATTATGAAGAAAGCCTTACCCCACAAGATTTTTCTAATCCAACTTTTAATTTATTAGATATAAATTTAAGACAATCTTTAACTCGACGAGCAAAGATTATCTTATTACGTAAGGAAGTTTGTTGGTATAACTTAGTTTATACAAGAGGGTCACTTAATTTTAAGATCTTTGCAAATGAAAATAATGCTTTAGATTTTTCAGTACGTGAAATAATTAATCCTTATGATATGAAAAGTGAAAAATCTAGTATTTTTAATCAAGATTATCAAATTACTAATTTGTCACCTTTTGTTAGTTCTTTATTGGTAGATTTTTGATCTTTGTGTCACCAATAAAACATTAATATTTTGCTAACTTATAGTAATTTTATTCACTTAAGAAAAAAATTAAATACTTTTTTCTATAGCTTAATAATTGACTTTTCAATAATAAATAGTAAAGTTTAAAGGTTTATTAGATTAGTGATGTTTTAAGAAATTACAATACATTAAGTATAGCGTAAACTAAGTAAGTTAATATTTCTTGAATTTCTTGAGTCCTGAGGGGACGAAATAATTGTAGCCTAGGCCGTAAGACCTAAGCTTAGTGATTATACATAGCTAGAGTCGCGTAGTGACGACATAATTAACACAATATTTAAATTATGTCGTCACTACGTGACTCTATAAATACTATACTATCATACGTAGGGTTGAAACCCTACGCTACAAATATGCCGCCCCGTTGGGGCGTTAAGAAATAAAATCTCAGAAAACTTTGTTTACAATAGACATTATTGGGAATAAAGAAATAAGCAATCTAAGTGCTTATAAATCAATATCAAAATTTTTCTAAAATGCTATTCCTGATAATGTCTAATACATTAAGTTAAGGATTTAGTTATCTTCGATTCATTAATTAATTAGAATTTGCCCAAAAAAAGTGGCAAATATAAAATAGAAAAAGGGACTCTAATTTTTAGGGTTTTGATTTAGCCATGAAACAGTGTATTGAATGTAAACGTGCATATGAAGATTCTAATACTTTCTGTGTTTTTGACGGACAAAGACTAGTTTCAGTTGAACCAGACGATCCCTTTATTGCCCTAGAAATAGATGGTAAATATAAAATTGAATCTAAAATTGCTCGTGGTGGTACAGGAATGGTTTATAAAGCCATTCATATACAATTAAATGCCCCTGTAGCAATAAAAATTATTCATCCCCATTTAGCTAATGATCCTAAAGCTGTAGAACGTTTTCGACGTGAAGCACTGCTAACAATGAAAATACGTCACACCAATGCTATTGCAATAATGGATTTTGGTGTTACAAAAATTAAAATGCCAGAAAAGTCTATTGGCGATTTTAAAATTAGTGGAATTGAAACTAAAACTGTTTATGTAGTTATGGAATTACTACAGGGAGATACTTTAGAACAACGCCTAGTATCTAAAGGTACTTTTTCTTTACAAGAAACTAACAGTGTAATCCAGCAAATTTGTAATGCTTTAGCAATTGCTCATGACCATAGCATTGTTCATAGAGATCTTAAACCAGATAATATTTTCTTTCATAAAGATGAGGATAGAGAAATCGTTAAACTAGTAGATTTTGGTATTGCTAGGTTTTTAGGTAAAGTTGATGATGAAGAAGAAGCAACCCGTTTAACACAAGCAGGGTTTGTTGTTGGCACTCCTTTTTATATGTCGCCAGAACAATGTGGAGGTCTAGAAGTTGATACCCGGTCAGATATTTATTCATTAGGAATAATAATTTATCGTATGCTTACAGGTGTTTTTCCATTTGATGGTAAAAAAGCTGGTATTATTGTAATGAAACATATATCAGAAAAGCCAAAACCTATTTATGAAGCCAAATCTGGCTTACCTGCTATTGTAAATGCTGTAGTAATGCACACATTAGCTAAAAAACCCGCTGATAGACCCCAAAATCCTAGAGAACTAAGCCAAGAGTTAACAGCAGCTATTAAAGCTGTTACTGAACATGAGCTACAAAAAGTTTTTATGGATGCTTCAGAACATGATTTAGAAGCAGCCCTTTTACTTACTTCCCAGCCTGGTAGTGCTGTAAATATTTCTGATTCTGTTTCTCGGTTTTCTACTGGAGGATTAGAGGCAAACTTTCTAAAAGCTACTTCTGCTGATACGGTAGAAACACAAGAAATAGGCCCAGGAGTAGAAAATCTTTTTCAAGAACTTTTAAATAGCATAACAGACCTTAGCAATGTTATTTCCATTGCCCAAGCAGATCTAAAAAGCAATACTTTCCCTGATCGTGATACATTTTATGAGCTAAAAACCCTAGTTGATCAACTTAGAGGGGTATTATTTGCTTTACAAACTACCTATTATAAAATACTAGTTTAATTTTACTAATACAAATGTCTATTAACGAATATCATTTTTTTACTAATTGGCAAGTTGAAGGCTCAATAGAAGCAATTTTTCAAATAATAGAAAATGGTGCTGACTTACCACGTTGGTGGCCTGATGTTTATTTAGCAGCAAAAGCAGAAAAATCAGGACGAGCAGACCGCGTAGGAGATAAAATTTATTTTCATACTAAAGGATGGCTTCCTTATACATTAAAATGGACAGCAGAAGTAACAGCATTTAATGCCCCAACTTCTATGGAAATTAAAGCCACAGGTGATTTTGTTGGACGGGGAATTTGGACGCTTTCTCAAGAAGGAAAAATTACTAAAGTTCAGTTTGATTGGCATATTTTGGCAGAAAAGCCATTGTTACGTTACTTTTCTTTTATTGCTAAACCAATATTTTCTTGGAATCATCACTGGGCAATGCAGCGAGGATTTGAAAGCCTACAAAAAGAATTAATAAGAGTTAACAAAATAAAGACGGCCAAGTAATTTAAGTTACTTGGCCTTTAGTTTTGGTAAACAGGTTCACAATGAATTATTTAATAGAGGCGTTAAGAGATTTCTTTTCATCTAAAAGTACATCGCTACAAGTTTGAGGATTCCAACCATAGCGCAAAACTTGCAGCATCACATCTCTTCGACCAAACTGCATAGCTTCCTTACCACTAGCAAGGTAAACATCTATTTTTCTACCTTTAATTTTTGCTCCTGTATCTAATACGCTATAAAGTCCTGTATATCCACCTACTTGTACACGAACTATAGAACCTATAGGTAAATATGCTGGATCAGCAGCAATAATTCCATATTTGCTAGTTACTCCTGATGCAGTGGTTCCTTTAAGACAATAAGCTGTAGCAACCATTTTAACTCTTTTACCATTACGTAAACGGTTAGCAAACTTCAATGTATCTGAAAGAACTTCTTCTATTGTTGGTTCTTCTTTAGCTTCTAAATCTATTCTTTGAGAAGATTTTTCTTCTATTCTTAAAGAATTTGTTTCTGGTAATTTTTCAACAACTAAATCAAGGTTGTTTTTATTATTTTGCTCTATAGGAGACAAAACTTTCTCTTCAGTAAGATTTTTTACTGATGCTACCATTAAATTTTTATTAAAAGAACTTATTAATTTATTTTTACTTTGGTAAATAACATCACTTGCTTTTACTTCATAATAAGCAAATGGAGAAATAACCGTAGCAAATCCAATAGCAAATCCCGCAGCACTGGCTAAATAGTATTTTAGACTTCTACCCTGTTGCTTCATCAATAGAGAGCTACTCCTTAAATAAAATTTTATAATTCTTGGTTTTTAAGGTGTGTTTTTAGGATTAACTATGCCTAATTATTCAGATTAATAAAATTTTGGCAAGATATTTATTCCCAGTTAATTTTCCCTTATTTTTAATAAACCACTTTTTAACACTTAGTTAAGAGTGTTTGGTTAAAGAAGATTATTAGCTATTTTAATATCTAAAAGTCGCTTATTTTGTTAAACTTCCAAGCGAATTTCTAGAATTTAGATCGTTTTAGATCTACTAAAATACTTTATGAATTTTTTGATTAGGACTTTGAAGCAAATATTTATCATTATTAGTTGTATAAATTTCAACTACTACAGTAACTTCTCCTGTCCAGTTTGGCCCGCCAACAGCTAATTTTTCCAATTGATTTTTTTCTGGCGCGGTGCGTTCTTCTGTTAAAAACTCTGTTTGCCAAACTTCTTGTTCTTTAATTACCCAAAGATAAATAGCATTAACCTCTGAAGGAAAGGATTCTTGGCCTTCTGCAACAAGCTGAACTAAGGCTTGTAAGCCGTCTTTAGTGTCTTCGCCTGGCATTAAATTCCGCCACAAATAAGCTTGAAGGCTATAAGTATTTCCATTTATTTCTATATTTTTTGGAGCAGCTAATAAAGTTTCTAAACTAACATTCTTATCCATAAATAATCCTATTTTTAATAATTTATAACCTAAATAAAGAAGTCTCCCAAATTAGGAGACTTCTTTTATACTAGATTTATTTTTTGGTTAGCAGATTTAAGCACCAAACATTGCATCAGCTTTAGCAACAGCAGCAGCAATATCTAATTTACCTTTAGTGCTGACTTTGCCTTCTAGGTCTGGGTCAAGTTCAACAGTAGATAAAATAATTTCTCGTGCTTGCACTGCGGTCATAGTTGGATATTTAGAGAATAAAATTGATGCAGCAGCAGCAACGTGGGGTGCTGCCATTGAAGTACCATCAAATTCTTCATATTTATTTCCAGGAACGGTAGAAAGAATTTTTTCACCTGGTGCTGCAAGCTCTACAACTCTGTCCCCAAAAGAGGAAAAGCTTGCTAGTTTGCCACCAGTTGTATCAAGTGCTGCTACGGTAAGAATATTTGGCTGTCTAGCATTATTTGGAAAACGGTTTAAGTCATTAACGTTTCTGCCTGTGTTACCACCAGAAGCAACTAACATAATGTCAGCAGCAGCTAGTTTATCAAGTGCGGCATTCCAACGAGCTTGTGAAGCTGGATCGTCATAAATCTTAGCAAAGCTACAATTAATTACTCGAACATTAACACCTTGTTCTTTCATTTTAACTACATAATTAACACCAGCTTCAAAATTATCTAATAAGTCGCGTGTGCCAGCACCATCATACATACCGCCAACGCTCATAATTTTTACATTAGATTTAGCTGCAACTCCTGTTGTACCTGTTCCATTATCCTCAGCAGCAATAATACCTGCTACGTGAGTTCCATGATCTGTACCTGAACCCTTAAATGGATCTCCTGTGTTATTGCTAGTATTTATACCAAACACATCGTCTACAACACCATTGTTATCATTATCAATTCCATCTCCAGCAACTTCACGACGATTAACCCACATATTGCCGTCTAAATCTGTGTGGTTATAATCTACACCACCATCAAAAACAGCAACTACAACTTCGCGTCCTTGTTGTGGTGGAGGTGGTGGAGGTGGTGGAGTTGTGCCTTTAGTTTTTAGTGCCAAGCCCCAAGATTTTAATACTCCTTCATCTTGTCGGGCTGTATCTTCTACAGTCAATGTCCAACGCCCCTTTACAGGTTCATTAGCAAATTCTGTGCGATCCAAATCTAATTGTAAATTATCTGTGCTTCCACCTGTTTTATTATGTAGCACTACTTCTTTACCTGATGGTGATTTTAGCTTTACAACTAAGTCACCTTGATAAGTATGTGCAATGTCTAGGTTTACTTTTAGATTTTCAATCTGTCCTTCATCTGTAATGTCAATAAATGAAGTGGTTGTTTGATTATCTTTGACAGCTGCATTTGGTGTAGCAGTTTTAGTTATTGTGCCACCTGTTGGTGGTGTGACATTTTTTGGCTCGCCAGTAATTGAAAGATTCCATGACTTAAATGTTCCTGTATCTTGGTTAGCTTTGTCTTCAACTACTACTGACCACGCGCCTTTGCTGCTTAAACCGTTAAAGTCTGCTGGGTTAGCTTCAAATACTAAATTATCTGCTGAGCCACCTGTGCGATTATGTAAGGTGACTTCTTTACCTTCTGGAGAACGTAATTTAACAACTAAATCACCTTGATAAGTGTGTGCAATATCAATATTTACTTTTACTTGGCTAATATTTACATCATCTGCAACATCAATTGTTGAGCTTACAGATTGTAAATCTCTGATTTGGGAATTTGGTTGAGCAGAAAGAGAAATTGTTTTTGTTGCTTCACGGGGGCTATTGCTACGGCTAACTAAATCTGCTGTTGCAGGCATATTTCGTGCTGGACGATTAGAAACTAAATTGCTTAAACGACGATCTACAACATCGGCAGCCATTGGAATATTACTAACAGAAGCATTACGAATAGGACGATAATCATCTGTATTTGTGGGGTTATTTAAGCCTTGGTTAATTTGTCCAAGTACACGCTGAGCATCTATGTTTGTACGAGATTGACTAAATTGTCCTTGTAGTCTGCTATCTCGCCCAGAATCAGGACGTTCATTAATGGCTGAATGTGTTGTAGTTTGTGTTTGTTGTGTTTGTTGGGGGCTTTGAGTTTCATTATTGCTAATTATTGGGGTGTTTTGGTTCTCGTTGATACGAATAGCCATAGCTTTATCCTTTATATTTTTTATTTTACTAAAAATGAATGATTATTCATTCGGGATTATCGACCTAGTTAACTTCCAAGTTGCTTATTTAAACCTAAGTTTTATTAGTTTTATTTAAAAATTTACTCGCTCTGAATTGTCTTTAATTTTCGCCTGTAAAATTTTGTTAATTAAGGCATAAGAGAGTAAAAAAGCCATAAATCCTACTGCTCCAAGGAATTGCTAACTCAATATCCATAATTACGGTTCTAAAAGATAAGTAAAAGGTTGTACCAAACATAAAAACAACTCCACCAATAATAAAAGGGATTGGGTATAAAGCTTTCTCTAAAGAATTATTACCATTCATTACCCCCGCAACTGCTCCCCCAATTATTACCATAGCCAAAGCAACAAATATATTTACCTCAACTTCCATCCAGCCTGCATAACCAAGCCCAGCTACCCCAGCAGGAACAACACTTGATATTAAAATTATGGTTAATTTAGTTTCCTTATTCATACAATTTATATTTCCTTTCTATTAATTCCAATCTTCTTCTACTAAATACCAATTATTATCTATTCGGCTAAATATCATTTCCTGACCCATATTTTCTGGTAGCTTATAATTTGGTTCATATACATAACTAGGACGACAAAACCCACAATTTATATTAAATTCTGCTGTAGCTATTTTGTTATTTTCCAATTTTATACTAAAAAATAATACATCTGCTTTTGTTTTTTCTAACTCTCTAGCTATTAAATTAAAGTCTTCTTCTGCCTCTTTATTAAATTCTTTTGTCTCACCTTCAAATAAAATGCAAGTTGATTCCTTAGAAGTTTTAGCATATTTTCCTTTAATATAGTTAATATTTTTACACCAATCTTGGTTACGGAAGTCTTTTACTTGGTATTTTTCTATTAGGTTAAACAATTGTTCTAAATCTTTTATTTTTTGATTAATGTTGGATTTATAATGATTACAACTAAGCTGTATTACTAAAAAAAATAGTAATATTAATTTAAGAAGATTTTTCATAAAAAATAACCTATAGAATAAGTATTAGCTATTATCCTACAGGTTATTTTTTTAGCAATTATTTATTTATATATTTTTTAGCCGCCTGTGCCACCGCCCTTAATGCCACCTTCGGTTAATTCTCGTGGATCAAGAAGCTTAGCTAGTTCTTCAGCACTAAGATCTGTCATTTCTTCGGCAACTTCACGGACTCGGCGATTTTCAGCATAAGCCCGTTTAGCAATTTTAGCAGCTAAATCATATCCAATTACTGGATTAAGTGCTGTCACCATAATTGGATTTTTTTCTACTACATCAGCAATTTGCTCGCGGTTTACTGTAAAGCCTGCTACAGCCTTATCCGCTAGCACACGAGAGACATTTGCTAGCACAGTAATTGACTGTAAAAGGTTATAGGCAATTACTGGTAGCATTACATTTAACTCAAAATTACCCCATTGACCGCCTAAAGTAATAGCTGTGTCATTACCAATCACATGCGCACAAGCCATAATGGTAGCCTCAGAAATTACAGGATTGATTTTTCCTGGCATAATTGAAGATCCTGGTTGAAGAGCAGGTAAAACAATTTCCCCTAGCCCTGCTTGTGGGCCTGAGTTCATCCAACGAAGATCATTAGCAATTTTCATTAAGGAAACTGCTACTGTTTTAAGTTGTCCTGATAGCTCAACAGCAGCATCTTGGGCAGCTTGAGCTTCAAAATGATTTTCTGCTTCACATAAAGGTAAATTTGTAAGCCGAGCTAATTCTTGAGCTACGGCTTTAGCATAATCTGGATGTGCATTAATGCCTGTTCCTACAGCAGTACCACCTAAAGCCATTTCTGCAAGTCTTGGAAGTGCTGCACTAACTCTTTCAATAGAATGTTTAACTTGGCTGGCCCAACCGCTAATTTGTTGGCTTAAACGAATTGGCATAGCGTCCATTAAATGGGTACGACCTGTTTTTACTACATCATCACAATCAGCCATGCGATTTGTTAAAGTCTGGTGCAAATGCTTAAGTGCTGGCAACAGGCTTTCACTTGTAGCTAAATAAGCTGCTAAATGAATACAGGTAGGAATAACGTCATTTGATGACTGACCCATATTTACATGGTCGTTAGGATGAATTTGCTTTGACCCCATTTCAACACCAATAATTTGTAATGCTCGGTTAGCAATTACTTCGTTGGCGTTCATATTGGTAGAAGTACCTGAACCAGTTTGAAAAATATCTATTGGGAAATGTTCGTCTAAAAGGCCGTCTGCAACTTCTTGAGAAGCAGCTTTAATTGGGTTAGCTTGTTCAGCCGCTAGCAACCCTAAAGATAAATTAACTTCGGCTGAAGCTAGTTTTATTAACCCTAAAGCGCGGATAAATTCTCTTGGAAAGCGTAGCCCGCTAATAGGAAAATTTTCTACTGCTCGTTGGGTTTGCGCTCCATAGAGGGCTTTAGCTGGAACTCGTATTTCTCCTAGAGAATCTTTTTCAATACGATAATCATTGTCTCATGATGACATGAAAAACTCCTAAAATTACTTAAAAATTAGTAAATTAAAAACTTTGCGGCTAATTTTATTGGGGATTTCATTTGGCTACAATTGTTTATTGCTGTCTAAAAATTCTACTAAAACTTGGTTTACTTTTTCAGGCTCTTCAAGGGTTGAAGTATGCCCAGCACCAGCAATTATTACTAGTTTTGATCCTTCAATTTGTTTGTGAATACGTTCTGACTTGGCTGGCACAGTTGCTGTGTCCTGATCGCCAACAATAATTAATGTAGGCGTTTTAATTTGTTTAATTTCTTCATAAACTCCTTTTCGTTCAATTATCCCTTTAACAGCACGAGTTATGCTTTTACGATTGCTTAAAATACGACGTTTCATTTCTGCTTTTAATTCTACTCGGCTAGGATCGGTTAAAAACTTTTTTCCAAACATAATAGGCATAACTTGACCTATAACTAAACCAAAGCCAAAAAGACCTACAACAAAATTTAACAATTTATACCGTCCAAGGTTTTCTTGGGGTTCTGGATCGGCTGATGTCTCCATCAAAGTCAAAGTTTTAAGTAATTCTGGATAGCGAAAAGCTAGCCGCATACCAACAAAACCGCCCATTGATAGGCCAACAAAATGACAAGGCACAGCATTAAGTTTTTTTATTAGCTCTGCTGCGTCTTTGCAAAGTGTGTCCATGTCGTAACCATCTTGAGTAGCCTCGCTTTGTCCCTGACCGCGAAAGTCAAATGTGATGCAGCGATAACGCTCTTTTAATACTTTAACTTGCTGTTCATATAATTTCCCACTCCAAAGCAATCCATGTGCAAAAACAATTGTTTCTTTGCCTGCGCCTTGTTCCTCATAGTAAATATTAGCTCCATTGACTTGAATATGTGGCATAAAGCTTTATCCTTCTTAAATTATAGAAAATTATCAGACCTAATCTGCAATATTTCAGGAAAATTTTGTTACAGAAAATTTACTAAAATGTTACATCATGATTACACTTGACAGATTAAATAGAAGACATTTCCAAAAATACTTAAAGAAACCTATTATTTATTTTTTAACTTAAAAATACTATTTCCATTTGGAGGCACTAATGTCAGAAAACCAAGCAGCTATCACTGTTGATTTAGGCGGAACTAATCTTAGAGTTGCTTTAGTAGCAAACAACCAGGTTGTAAAACGAATAATGCACCCTACCCCACGCGGAGCAGAAGAAATAGTTGGGTTAATTTCCAAACAAGCACTAGAGTTTACAGATCAAGGAGTAATAGGTATTGCAATTGCCGCCCCTGGCACAGCCTCGCCGCAAATGGATCGTTTATCAAAAGCTCCTAATTTACCAGAGCTTAATAATTATCCTATGGCAGCAGAAATTACCAGACAAACCAAACTGCCTTGTATCATTGAAAATGACGCTAATGTTTATGCAATGGGAGAAACTTTTTTTGGTGCTGCTGTAGGCTTACACACAGTTGTTGTTTACACTTTAGGAACTGGTGTAGGTGGTGGAATTATTTTATCAGGCAAACTTTGGCGTGGGGTAAATGGAGCAGCAGCAGAGATTGGACATATTTCTATTGATGAAGACGGCCATCTTTGCGGTTGTGGTGCGCGTGGATGTTTAGAAACTTACGCATCTGCTACAGCAATGGCTAGATTAGCTAAAGAATATGGCTCAGAAGCTAATACAGCCAAAAAAGCTTTTGAATTAGCGCATGAAGGTGACGAAGGCGCACAACGTGCTTTTGTTCGTGCTGGTTCAGCCCTAGGAATTGCAATTGCAGGCATGCTTAATACTCTTAACCCTCAAGCTGTAGTAATTGGTGGAGGCGGTTCATCTGCTTATCCATTACTTGAACCGGAAATTGAAAAACAACTTAAGGTTAGAGCGTTTCCAGCAGCATTAGAAAACTTTAAGCTACCTAAATGTACACTAGGCAATGATGCTGCCTTACTTGGTGGAGCAGCCTTGCTTAAAGAAGCACTACAGTAATATTTACAAAGCTAAATAACCTCTTATAACAAATGCAAGGTGAAACAGATGTTCCATCTTGCATATTTGTTCCAAAATACTATGGTTACTTCTAAGTTGTATTGGATAATGTGTTGTGTGATTAGTTAAAACATTGTTTTTCATTATTATTTCTCTACAAAAATATTCTTTGTTGTTCTAATTAAAACTAAAAGTAAATAGCAGATTTAGTAATAAAATCAGCTAAAACAGAAACCTCTTAACCAACAAAAGACTATAAGACTTGAGTTTAAGAACAATAGAGTGTTCTATATTTTAAAGGCTTGAAATGGAAATAACAAAAATTCATAAATAAAAAGCTTTAATATTTTAATTATAGTAATTGTATTTCTTTAAGTTACTTAGTCTATTAAGCATAAGAATTAGAACTAGTTAATTGTTGCTTAACAATATGGATAGTTTTTTTCCATTGACTAACAGGGATATCTTTATATTGTTGAATTAATTGATCTAAATAACCATTACGCCCAAAAGCTGTTTTTAATTGAGTAAATAAATTATCAGGTAAAGGTTTAATAAAATCAGGTAAAGAGGCTAATTCATCGTACACGGTAGAAAGTGTTTGGTTATCATGTTGTATTAACTCTGCTCTATTGTTAATTTCTGTTAATAACTCTGCAAAGCTGCAAACATCCTGCCAAATAGTTTTTCCTGTCTCCAAATCAATTGTTTTGTTAGATAACCAGTTTAATATTCTTTGTTGCAATTGTTTAATTAAAACTCTATCAGAAACTCGTAGATGAGAAAAAACATCTCTACCATAAAGAACAGCTATTGCAGAACCAATACGACGTAATCTTTCTCTAATTATCATTGTAGTTAATTCTATATCATTTGCCCAATTTTCTTCTGACACCATTTTAGAAAACTTAGTATAAACTCTACGTATTTCTAAAGAGATTATTAATTGTTCTTTAGATCTATTAGCAAACAGTTCATCTGGTTCTATTGCTTCATAATTGCATAAGGTTTCTTCAATAGCTTGAGAGCCTTTAAATATTGCACTGCAAATATTACAAATAGATAACAAAAGACTTAAAGAATCTTCAGACTCTAGTTTTGATGTTAAGGCTGCCGATTTCCATTCATAATCCCATTTAGCTATAGCAATAGTATTACTTAATTGACTAATAGGAGTAGAAAGATCTATATCATCTTCTACATTTGAACTTTCTATTTCACCTTGAATGTTATTATTTGATATTTTATTAGACTCACTTAAAATTATTGCATAGTGAGTATCTATTTTATTTAGAAATGCTTGCCATTCATCAAATAATGGAGTTAATTCTAATTGTAAATTGTTAAGAATATATTGATATGTAGCTTCTTCATATTTTTTTAGGTCTATGTTTTGCAATTTTAAGACAATATTTTTTATTGAGCTTTGAATCTGTTGCACAGGCATTTCTTGCATATGAAACCTCCTATTTATAAAAATAAAACCACAAGGTTTTTGTTTATAAAGGAAGTGTCTTTTACAAAACACTTATATTGTTATTAATTGTTTTGACAAAAACTGAAAGTAGTTGGTAATAAAACTTTCTTGAGAATTTGTTTGAACATAAGCACGATTTACTTTTCTTACTGTTGAAAGTGCCTCTTCTGCACTTTGGCCTAATGAAACTAAGGTACAAGCTAACATTAATCCGGTGCGGCCTTGACCAGCTTTGCAATGAAATAATACAGGTAGTTTATTGTTTATAGATTCTATAACTTGATTACATATTTCTTGACAAGCACGAGGCATAGGAAATCCCATATCAAGAATAGGAAAATGAATTACCTTAAAACCAAAATTTGATAAACATGGATTTAATGGTGATTCTGTCAAAGTAACGATTAAATGAATATTCATTTGTTTTAAGAAAACTATATCTTCTTCAAGCTCATTCATTAAGCCTGGCATATCTGAACCAGCTAAAGAATCTTTTATTACCCAATTAAAGTCCATATTTTCCTAACTTCCCCAATTAATAAATTGTTTTGTCCTTAATTTTTTTGGATTATTAAAAAATGTTTCTTTGTCTGCACTTTCAATTATTTCACCGTCAAGCATAAAAATAACATAGTCTGCTACTTCATAAGTAAAAGCTAAATTATGAGTAACAATAATAATGGTCTTATAGCCATTAAGAGATTGAAGCTGTTTAATCAGCCAATTTTGTTCTTTAGCATTAATATCTACTTCTGGCTCATCTAACATTATTAAGTGGTAACGCTCACTTAATGTAATAGCAAGTTGCAGTAACTTTTGTAATGATAAAGATAATTCATCAAAAGGCTTATCTAAATTTTGTAATAGTAACGTTGGAGCATTAGGAAGAACTTTCCAACAGTTTAATAACCAAGTGATATTTAAGTAAGAAGCATTTTCTTGTATCAAAACTTGGCGTAATGTTTTTTGTTGCTAGAAAATTTTTGTGGTAAATAAGCTAAATTTTGAGAACTGATAGTGAAACTACCTTTTTTCCAAAGAGTAGCTTCACCATCATTACCACTTAATACTTTTAATAAGGTACTTTTTCCACTACCACCAGGCCCAACAATCGATGTAGTACGTAAATCAGGTAGAGAGAAAAATAGCTTTTTTAACACAATTCTTTCGCCGTAACCCACACTGAGTTTATTAGCTTTGATCATGGACGAAACCAAAATAAATTAAATAGTTTCTCTATTGGTAATATCTCTAGCTTTTGTTACTACTAAGCCTAAGTTAGCATCCATACGACAAACAACCGTTAGTACAATTGATTGTCTTGATTTCAAACGGCTAAAAAAGTGTAGTAAGTTAGTAGAAGTTACAATAATTTCGCGAAAATATCTTTCATCGCTTTTCACTCCTCTAGCTCGTTTAAAAACGTTCTCAATAGTCATTACATTATCACCTTCAAAAAGATCTTTGGTTGCTGCTGCAAGTAAATCCAAAACTTGTTGAGGGTGACTATCTACTGTTTTTACTGCTATTAACATTCCACTGTCCATATCAACTACACCAGCAGCTACTGCTTTTGGTACTTCTTTTAAGAGAGAATTTACAATTGAATCAACGCTCATTTTATCCTCCAGATAATATAAATAAACTATGTCTTTCTTACATAGCTTAAAGATAGTAAAAATTTCTAGTTATTTACCTTAAGTGGAAGAAGTATAAATAAATCTTACAATGTAATCATAGTCAGTCAAAATTTCTTTTTTTATTATCTTAGAAAATTTATGCTCACCCACTTAGTAAGGCTTTCTTAGCTTGTTTGAATTGAATAGTATTTTAAATTTATTAGACATTATCAGGATTAAGGATTTAATAGGGTTTAAGAAATTATTGTTATTTATTTTCGGGGGTCTTACGAAACTGATTTTTTATTCCTGATAACGCCCATTGTAATCGAAAAAATTTTATTAATTAAAAATTAATAAAAAAAAATTAATAAAAATTAATAAAAATTAATAAAAATTAAAATTTTATTAATTAAAGCTTTTTAGCTTAAGTCTTTTTATTTTAGTAAAATAATAAATTTCTTTAATAATCAAGAAATAAATTTACGCTATTAATTAATACCAAATATAAATTGTTTATGTTTAAAACATAAGTTTTATATCTAGTAAAACTATGCTTATTTAATTTTCTCATTAACTAGAAACTAATTTACAAGGCCAAGCGTCAAGGTAATGCCACATTCGTCCAAATATCTCTTTTTTTCCAGCAGCATAAAATGTTCCATGACGAAATTTTCCTTGCCAAACTATTTCACCAGGTATTGGCCGTGGAGAATTTACTATTTCCCAATTTGATTGCAACAAAGTAGAATCAATATCAAGTTCTTCAGAATTAAAATAAATTATGTTTGTTTCTTGGTTTTCCACTGTCACTATCCCTCAAAATCAGATATCCCTAATATTTTGGTTAAGTTAACTTTTGTAACTTGTGTATTGAATATTATCTTGAGGCCATTATAAGTAAAAAAAATATTATCTGTTCATCTTTAATGTGTTGTTAATGCGGTTTTTATAAGTTATTAATAAGTGGTAATTAAGACATCCATTCTTAACAAAATACTGATAAATTTATCAGTATTTTTATCAGTTATAAGGTTTTGGATTAGAGTTTTTCTTATCTCTTTATGTGAAGCAGTATTACAATTTATTGCAATTAAAAATACAATTTATCCTTGAAGACCAGTTTTTAAGGCTATTTTTCAAGTAAAAACTCTTTAAAACAAAAAGCACAACAAAGATTTGTTGTGCTTTTTATCCTAAATTTTTCTTTTTACTAAAATTCTACTTATGCAGTTTGTTGTAAGGACTCAATTAAAAGTTGTTCTGTTTGTTTAACTAGACTACGTTTTCTAGAAATTGCTAAACAATATCGGGAAAGCTTTTGACAAACAGACATTAGCTCTAAACTATTGGTAAAAGGTTCTAGCACTAACATATCTGGTTTAGTAAATGATTGTACTAAAAACTGTAAAAGACTATACCTTTCATTACTTTCTATATTTGATAAAGAGCCATTATTAGTTGTTAGGGAAGAATTAATCAGTCTAGTTTCTGAAGCAAAAGGAACATAAGAAGGAGAACCTTTGCTAGCCCATAAAATAGCCAAAAATGGATCTATGTTATCTGTAGATTTTTCAACACGTTTCTTTTGCCATAAATAAGTAGTATTGTAATTTAGTCCTGCCTTAAGCAAAGCATCAACATAAGAGCCTATAGATTCAAGCGGACTAAAAACTAGCAGTGAGCTATTTTCTTTCATAAAAAGCTCTGTATGAGCAATCCAAGTTGTATTAGGATGACAACGCTCTTGTAATCTTTTTTGCTGATTATGGCTTTTGCTACTAACACCTGGCTCAGCAATAACTAAATCAAAACAACCTATTAGATCACTACTGTCACCTGTTTCTTCTGAATCATCCAAACACCAGGGAAACTCTCCCTGAAGGATCGACAAATAGGGGTTGGTAGGAGGTATTTCACAATCTATTGTATTGTTTTTTCTAGTTGTTAAGGGCTGATTCATATTTTCTAATCACTACTTATGGTATTGTGAACAACTTCAAAATCAAGATATAGTTCTAATCTAATAAAGTCAAGATTAAAGATCCTAAACTACCACATCAGCTAGTGGTTTGTAAGATTTAGCACTCATTATATAGATAATTTTGATCAGATCTCTGTAAATCCATTAGATCAAAATGATCTTATGCTTAGTGTCTTTAACACCTTTTTAAGCCCTAAATCTTTATCCAAGCAAGATGTCGTCCCTAAAATACTTGTGCTATGCTTTGGCTATTGATTTTCTTAAAAACTTTATTTTTATCTAAAAGTACTTACTTAAATCTAAAGTTTTTTTAAATCTATGTAGAATTACATTTTGCAATTATTTTGCAAATTATCGTTCACTACCCCCATTTAAATTAGGAACAATAAATGAGATCTACAGATGTATTACGAGCATGGAAGCGCATTCTAGGTGGTCATTACCCTTCTTTATCTATTGAAATTACTCGTGAGTGTCCCTTACGTTGTCCGGGTTGTTATGCCTATGAACCACAACATTTAGGAAGCCTTGGAACACTTCGCCAACTTGCTGACTATAAAGGTCAAGCTCTAGTTGATGGTGTTGTAGCTTTAGTAAAACAACATAAGCCCTTACATTTATCTATTGTAGGAGGCGAGCCTTTAGTAAGATTTAAGGAATTAAATACCTTATTACCTATTTTATGCGATATGGGAATTGCCGTCCAAGTAGTTACTAGTGCAGTGCGTGAAATCCCTGTTGAATGGGCAAAGCTAAAGGAAGTCTACTTAGTGGTATCCATAGATGGTTTACAACCAGAACACGATGTAAGAAGAAAACCTGCAACTTACGAAAAAATACTTAAAAATATCGTAGGGCATTCTATTACTGTACATTGTACAATTACTAATCAAATGACCAAAAAGCCTAATTATTTCAAAGATTTCTTATCCTTCTGGTCAGATCGTCCTGAAGTTAAAAAAATTTGGTTTAGTCTTTTTACTCCTCAAGTTGGAGATACAGCAGAGGAAATTCTTTCTCCTCAAACTCGTGAAGCGGTATTAAATGAACTTGCCAGCTTAAGGGTACAATTTCCTAAGTTAAATCTTCCAAACTTAGTGCTTGAGGGTTATCGTAAACCTCCAGACTCACCTAAAGACTGTATTTTTTCCCGTACAACCTTAAATATTACTGCTGATTTGCAAAATAAAATTAGCCCTTGTCAATTTGGGGGTAATCCAGATTGTAAACAATGTGGATGTATTGCATCTGCTGGGCTTAATGCAGTTGGGGACTATAGATTACTAGGGCTTCTACCTGTAAGAAAAATTTATAATTTATCAGACCGTGTTGGTAAAGTATTTGCCTAATTAGCTTAAAAGCATTAGGCAATTAATTTACCAAGCTGTTTTACTAGTACCACAAACTTTAACTTAGCAAACATACTAAGTTAAAGTTTGTGATCTTTATTTTAGCTATTATTAAATTTTTCTAAATGAGTGCGAACTTGCCAAAGTTCTGGAAAAAATTTATTACCTAAAGTGCGTTGTAGATAACCAATTCCTTCGCTACCACCTGTACCAAATTTATTACCAATCATTCTTTCCACCATTCGTAAATGATGAAATCGCCATAAATTAGTATATTCATCCACTTCAACTAACCGTTCTGCAAGCCTATAAATATCATAATGTTGCGAAGGTGTAAGATAGACCTTTAATAATTCTTTTACTACTTTTTCCTGCCAATTATTCCAAATTTCATTTTCAGACCTTGGAGGTGGGACAGTTACATCAAAACCTCGGCGAGCAAGCAGTTGATAAAAAGCATCTGCTAGAGTTGGAGAGTTTAAGCGTTGTTTAAGTCTTTCTAATGCTTCGGGTTGGTCAGCAAATGCCCCTAAAATACGCTCATCTTTTAATCCACAACTAAATTCTACTTCTCGAAATTGTGCTGACTGAAAACCACTTGCGGGTTTTAAGTGATCTCTAAAAGCCAAAAAATCAACTGGAAGCATAGTTTCTAAAATATGTATTTGAGGAACTAAGATTCGATTAATTTCAACTACTCGCCCAAGTTGTCGTTCTGCAAGAAATAAATCATCATTTTTCATTGCCATCATTGCCGAATCACATTCATGCAAAATTAGCCTAAACCAAAGTTCATAAGTTTGATGAATAATTATAAATAACATTTCATCATGATGAGCAGGTGTAGAACGGCATTCTTGTAAATTAATTAACTGAGGCACTTTTAAGTATTCATCATAGTTAAGCGGTTTTATTCCATCTATATTAGCCCCAAAGTATCCTGGCATTATTTTTATTCTCCAAAGTTTTAATATCTAAATTAAGCAGTCTTTTCTTTTACAGCAGGTTTAGCCCTAACAAAATCATTATCTAACGGCAATATTAAACTAAAGGTACTGCCTTTGCCTATCTCACTTCCTACTGTAATTTTTCCTCCATGCATTTCCACCAATTTTTTTACTAAAGTCAAACCTATACCAACTCCTCCATATTTGCGAGTCGTTGAAGCATCTGCTTGGCTAAATCTCTCAAATATATGTGGTAATACTTCTTCCGTTATACCTATCCCATTATCGGACACGCTAATCAAAACTTCTTTTTCTATCATTTCACTACGAACTACTATAAGACCATCATTATTAGTAAATTTCACAGCATTATTAATTAGGTTAGAAACAATTTGTTGCAATCTTAAAGGATCAGCAAAAAGAAAAGGTAAATCTAAAGCTAGTTGGCAAGTTATTTCAATATTTTTAGCTACAGCATCAATAGTGTTATCTTCAACAGCATTTTTTATAGCATCATTAACATTGATTTTCTGTAACTCAAGTCTAAAAGAGCCTTTTTCTATTTTAGAAAGATCTAGTAAGGAATTTACTAAATAAAGTAGCCTAGTAGAAGATTTATTAATTTGTTCTATAGCAGAATTATGTTGTTTTTCTGAGAGTCGGCTATAAGCCATTAGTTCCCCCCAGCCAATAATTACAGTTAGAGGTGTGCGCAGTTCATGACTAATATTATTAAGGAACTCATCTTTCATGCGATTAAGTTCACGCATAGAAATAAAGTTTTTTTCCATTTCATTATAAAGGCGAGCATTACGAATTGCTCCAGCAAGTTGGCCTGCAATGGTAAAAAGCAACCGACGATCATTACTATCAAAAGCTCTTGGTTGCTCTTTTTCTACTGCAATAACACCTAAAACATCATTTCCATTTAATACAGGTACAGCTAAAAAAGATTCAGGAATTGGATGATTAGGACTTATACCATAGGAAAGTCTTAGGTTTTTCCATTCTGCTCTATCACGCCAAAGCAGAGTTTTCTTAGTATTAATTATATGGCTTAGAATACCTTCACTTAATGGTAAAACTTGTTTTTCACATAAAACATCTTTTTCCATTCTTAAAGCTATTTCAATTTTATTATTTTCGCTGTCAAATAATGCAATAGTAAATGTTGTTGGATTAAAAAGATCTGTAACTTCTCGATAAACTCGTTTTAAGAGTTCTTCTTTATTTAACAATGTATTGGCAGCATAGCCAAAGCGGTTAATTAGTCTTAAATCTGTTAGCCTTTCTTCTAAATCTACCAAAGTGTTTGAGTGATCACGTAATAAAACACCTACTGCGATAAGAATTAATAATGCCCAAAACAGCGCACCCCAGCCCATTACTTGATAAACAGCAGCTAGTAGCACACCAACAGGAGTTGTAGCTAGTTCAAAACCTGCACTAGATAAAAAGTCTTTAGAAAAAAATTCTTTTACAGAATTACCAGAGAGTTTTTGATAAAGCCCTAGAAAAATAGAGTTAGTAAAATTATTAGCAATAGTAACTACTAACAGAATAGCTAAATCTAGGCTAAATATGTAGTTAATGGCAGTACAATCTGAACAACCTAAAAATTTATAAGTAAGACTGCCAATAGTCCACATAAAAGCGGCCATACCACTACTAAAAACAGAAATAAAAAATTGATCATTCCAAGGTCTTAGTAATGGAAGTTTGCGAATATAGAGACGATCTAAAGATCTAAGAATTGGCCCACCAGCAAAGCTTATAGCTGAAATCCAAATAGTTGCCAGAGGGCCAAAAGAAAGAAGTAACATTATTTCAAAAATCGAAGTAAGAGAAACATGCAAAGAGCCTCGGCCAATATTAAAGCCTAATGTGCTTAAAAAAGTGGCAAACAAAGCAAGTAGCCAAAACTCTCCTGAAAAAAGCGGCAATTGACTAGTCCAGGATTTGGTTAGAAAAAAAAGTAAAAACATTCCTCCAAGACCTGTTAAGAGGCAATAAGGTCTAAAAAATGGATGTTCTTCTTTATTAGCTGGCATTTTTACCTACATTTTTAGATTAGCAGCAGATAAGTGCTTTTCATAGGCATTAGTTTCTAAAATTTCTTTAATATTTTTAACTGTAATTTCTAGCTCTTCGTCTTTGGTATAAAAATGCGGAGCAATACGAATTCCTGCCCCAGGGCGATAATCTACTAGAATTTCTCGTCTAATTAATTCTTTTGTTACAGCAGCACCATTATTAACATCAATAACTACTGCTCCTCCGCGTTCATTTGGGTTTCGCGGTGTTGGTACACGCCAACCTTGTTCTAAAGCAGAATTAATTAACCAAGTAGTTTGACGAGTAGATTTTGCCCTAATACGTTCTACACCAATTTCATTAACAATATCGTAACCAGCCTGCGCACTATAAAGACAAGGAATATGAGGTGAGCCATGCAAAAATCGGAAAGCATTTGGAGCATAGCGAATTGCTCCGGTTTCAAAAGCAAATGGGTCTTGATGGGCTTGCCAGCCTGTAGTGCGTGGCTCTAGGCTATCTCGTAAATCTGGTCGGACATAAAGATAACCTGCACCAGGGCCACCGCAAAGCCATTTAACTGAGCCTCCAACAACAAAATCTACATCTAAATCTTTAACATTAATTGGAACAGTACCAGCAGATTGATATGTATCTAAAATTACATAAGCACCAACTTCATGTTGCGCGTTTAATAATAGCTTTTGCATCTTGTAGAAAAGAACTCTTAAATAAAACATGTGAAATAGGAACTAGCAAAGTTTGTTCATCTATAGCAGCTAACATTTTTTCTAGCGAAACCGTCATCCCATCATCGGATTCTACAACATTAATACGAAAGCGACCATCACGGGCAAAAGACTCATAAACATACATTACACTAGGAAAATTTAGAGATGAATAAACAACCTTGTTTCGTTTTGTAGTAGGTTGAAAGCAAGAAATAATCAAAGATTGAGCTATAGAAACATTTTGGTGCATTGCAACTTCGCCTGGGTTAGCACCTATAATTTTGCCAACTTTATCACCAACTGTTATTGGCATATCCCACCAACCTTCAGTCCAAGCCCGTACACCACGACTAGCCCACATATCTGCAAATTCATTCAATTTTTCATAAACCCTGCGTGGCATTGCCCCTAGAGAATGGCTGACCATATAGACAGTCTTTTCTAGGATTGGAAATTCTTTACGCCACTCTAATAGATCATCAGACATGATATTTTTCCTTTTTAAGTTTGTTATAAATAAATTGTTGTTTCTTTAGCGGCGATTTTATCATTGCTAGAACTGAGTGCAAACCAGAAAATTTGCTATTAGTTAACTTTATTTACTTGTATTTACTAATAGTTAACAAACTTTTAATTTTCCTCGAAATTTTAAAAAGAGAGCCGCAAACCTAACTGTATTTGACGAGCAGGAAAAGCACCTCGAAAATTTGCTGGTGGAGCAATAAAACGACCATTTTCTACTGGTGGAAGCATAAAACTACGAGTTCTTCTAATTGGTAAAAAGACTCGGTTAATTTGATTAGGATCTATATTTACTCTATTAAATAAATTAAAGCCTTCAATAAAAGCTTGGATACGATAGGTTTCTTTGACAGAAAAATTACGAGTTAAACGAAGGTCTACAGTAGCAAAACCTGGTGTAATACCAACATTTCTTCCTAAAAAAGCAGGTCGATCTCTTGGTGGAGTGTCTCCGCTACGATCTAAATCTACACCTGCAAGCAAGTTATAAGGACGGCCCGAATTAAGACTAATAATTGTAGAAAGACGAAAATTTCTTAAAAAAACATTTTTACTATAATTTAAGTCCCAAACACCTGTCGAAACTAATCGACTCCGTACATCTTGAATAGAAAGCCCTCGCTCTAAACCTGGTTGTAAAGGGTTAGCTATTTCTTGAAATAATGGGAAAAAGTCTACAGTATTATCAATAGCTTTAGAAAAAGTATAATGTGTAAGAAGGCTAAAACGGTTGTTAAAGCGTCGGTCTAAGGAAACAGTAAAAGCATGATAATAGCTATCAAAAGCTGATTCTAATTCAAAAATACTTCCTCTTGATGGGTTAACACGTCCTCTTATCGCGCTTTGTATAGGATCGCCCAAAATTGGCCTAACAATAGGGTTAATATCTCTTGATCCAAAAAGTTTTATTCCACGAACAAAGTTGTAACTTAAGGAAAGCTTAGTTACTGGGTTAAAGGTATAATCTATGGCTAAAGTGGCTTGTTGAGCATAGCTATCACGCAAATTATTATCTATAGCAAAATTTTGTGAAAGCTGAGGAATGGCTAGTCTTCTAAATTCCTTTGGGATTTCATTACCTATAGCAAAGCGTCTTCCTGGCTGGTTAAAAGCAAGAATAGAAAAAGGAAAAGGAAAAGTAAGATTAGTCAATCTACCAGAAAGTTCTGCCGTAAGTATTACACCAGCTAAAGGCGCACCAACAAAAATACCATAAGCTGCCCTAATATTAGCTTTAGGCAATTTAGTAGGCTGATAAGCAATAGCCAACCTAGGACTAAAGCTTAATTTTGACCTAGGAGAAAACCTTACAATATTAAGGTCATACCTTAGACCTGCTTTGATAATTAAATTAGGACGTACCCTTATATCATCTTGAAAATATGTAGAAAAAAACTTGTAATCACTAGCACTTTCAGCATTACCAAAGCTTTGAGTAAAACCTATTGGAATAGCTAAATTTTGTATTGGTAACCCTCTAGGAAAATCTGAAAATCTGCTTTCTAGCACTATCCTTAATAGTTTTAAGTCCTGTCTTTGGTTAAAGTTACGCTCTGCTGGAGAAAAAGCGTTAAAAGGCATTAAAACTCGTCCAGGAACAGAAATTCCAAGTGCCATGTTTATATCAAACATATTAAAAATTGCAGCACCAGCTTTTAGAGAAGGTAAAGAAAATTTACCTAAATTAGAGTAAAAAATATCTACTCCAAACTTTATTTGATGGCGATTTCTTGGCAAAGAAATATTATCAACAAATTGATAAACATTTTCTTCTCTAAGTTGTGGTAGCAAAACATTCCGCCCAAACAAAATTCCCCCTCAACAGCATCAAGTTGAATTTGTGGGCCATTTTCATCAATAGGCAAAATATCCTGATCCCGCCGGCTAAAAAGCAGCCGCGCTTCATTAACTAAATTAAATTTTGTACTTATATAAGTATTGCTTGCAGCAATTGTATTATCAGAAAGTCTTTGTATTCCTCCAGCAGTTTCAGCAATTAACCCTCGGAAGTCTTGAAACGATCCATCATAGTTAAAGCCTCCATTGTAGCGAACCCACAATGTACTGTTAGGAGAAAGCTGGCTATCCACTCTAGCAAGCACTGAAGTTGTACCAACGGCATAAGTAACTATCCCATTTCTTAAGTTAAATCCTTCATTTTGAGTTACTCTAATTGCATCTTGGCTTAGAGTAACAATATTGCTTTGTTCAGCAGTTAAACGCTCAAAAGAAGTAAATAAAAATGTCTTATCTTTTTTTATAGGCCCACTAAATAAAGCTCCAAATTGATATTGATTTAGAGCTTGTTTTTTACGTGCAAAAACATCACGAGCAGCAACAGCATCATTTCGGTTAAGAAAAAAGCTTTCTCCTCGAAATTCATTTGTCCCGCCACGAGTTACAATATTAACAATTCCTCCTAAAACCCTTCCAAACTCTGCACTGTAGCTATCTGTAATTACTTGAAACTCTTGTACAGCATCTTGTCCAAATGATGAACGCGCTGCACCGCTTACGTGATCATTATTATCCAGACCATCTATAGTAATATTATTAAATCTAGCCGATTGACTATTAGCAGAAATTCCAGAAGTTGCAACAACGCCATTTGACGGCAATCTATCAGCTAAAACACGAGGAGAAATAATTGAAAAGTCTAAAAAATTACGCTGTTGGGAGGGTAATCCTTCAATCCGAGCTTGTTCAATATTTGTGCTACTTTCTGTTTTTGGCTCAAGATTTTGATTAACAGTAACCAAAATAACATTTGGGTCTGTGCCAGCAATATCCATGAAAAAATCTATAAGTGCAGTAGTCCCTAAAGTTAAAATTACAACTTCTTTAACATTAGTAAAACCAGTTGCTTGAGCAATAATTTCATATTTTCCCGGTGGAAGCTGTGCAAAAATATAGTTTCCTTTTTCCTCAGAAACTACTTCATAAGTTAAATTTGTTTCCACCTGTCGAGCCGTTATTTTTGCTCCAGAAATTACAGCATTTGTCCGATCCTGGATAACTCCCGTTATTGTGCCAGTTGTAGCCCCTGTTTGCGCTAAAACTAGTGGTGTCAAACAAATAAAAAAATTAGTGCCAATTAATAAAAATAAAGCTACTGTCCGAATAAAAAACATTATCGGCCTCGAAATAATAAAATTGACTATATTTATTTATAATAATTGATTTTAGCTTATCTTGGAACTTGGACAGAAGCAAAGGGTGACAATTATTTTTAACTAATTTTTTGTAATGTGCAATTTATAAATTTAATAAGAAAATTATGCTAAATACTCTGTAAACTAAATTTTCTGATATTTTAATCTTAAGCCCCAACGGGGCGATATAGTATTTTCTTAGTATTAAAAGACTATGTTGCCCTTACAGGGCTTAAAGAGACTTAACTATTATTTCCTAGGGTTGAAACCCTAGGCTACATTTATTTCGCCCCTCTGGGGCTTTAAGAAATAAAAATGTCAAAAAACTTAGTTTACGCTGTACTAAATACCTGCACGTTTTACTAAATGCTTATATTCTTGGTGGGCTGTGGCAATAACTTCTTTTTCATCCATTATTTGTAGTTGCTGGTCTTTCATTACAATTTGACCATCAATTAAAACTGTCTCCACATCACTAGCATTAGCTGAGTATACTAACGTAGAAAGTAGGTCTGGTGTAGGGGTACAATGTAACTTATTTAGGTTAACAATAATGATGTCAGCACGTTTACCAATTTCAATTGAGCCTATTTCTTTTTCTAAGCCTAGGGCTTTGGCACCAGCTAATGTAGCCAAATAAAAAGCGGTTCTTGCAGGCAGGGCAGTAGAACCATACTGCATTTTTTGTAGTAGTGCTGCTAGGCGCATTTCCTTAAAAATATCTATATTATTATTACAAGGTGCGCCATCTGCGCCAATAGAAACAGAAACACCTTTAGCTAGCATATCTGTTATAGGTGCAACGCCTGAGCCTAGTTTTAAGTTTGATGAAGGACAATGTAAAACATGCGTGTTAGTTTCTGCTAAGATTTGTTGCTCGCGGTCATTTACGTGGATGCAATGAGCTAGAGCAACATTTTTACCTGCTAGACCAACTTTTTGCAAATATTCTATGTTACGAAGTCCTGTTTCGCTTTCTACTACTTCAATTTCTCGGCGATTCTCTGAAGCATGAGTATGAACTATCATTTCCTTTTCTTTAGCAATACTAGCAACTGTTTCAAGCAGTTCTTGAGTGCAAGAAACAGCAAAACGAGGTGCAAAACAATAGCGTACCCGTCCGCTAGGGCTATGCCAGGACTCGATTAAATCTAAAGAAGCTTTTAGAGAATCTTTTGTATTTTCTGCTAATCTACTAGGAACGCCTAACCCTTTATCCATCATACATTTACCAATAATGGCTCTAAACCCTGTTTTTTCAACAGTTTCTAAAACCGTTTCTGTATGATGAACAGTTTCCATAGTCAAAGCTGAAGTTGTGCCAGATTTAATTAATTCTCCTACTGATAGGCGGGCCGAAGCTGCAAGTGAGGCTGGATTATGTGCTGCTTCCATCGGCCAAACACGTAAGCGTAGCCAGTCGAGTAGCTCTAAATCATCAGCAGAACCACGAAAAAGAGTTTGACAAAAATGTAAATGAGTTTGGATAAATCCAGGGCTAACTAATTTTTCTGTAGCATCAATGATGGTTAATTCTGAAGACTTGTTTTTTAACTCAGCAATATCAATATCTTTTTTTATATCAACAATAACACCATTTTCTATCAACAAATCCAAATTTTGAATTTGTGCATTTTCCCCAAAAATCACTTGACCATTTCTAATCAAAATTTGCGTCATAAAAGATATTTTTATTGCCCCACAATTGAAAATTCTCTAGTTTTCCAACGAAAGGTTTTTTAAGACCCGATGTAGCAGTTGTGCTAAACGTTCATCGCTACTTGTAATAACTTTTTTTGCTGTTACTTTTGCATGACCAAAAATTGGCAGCAACGGCAACTGCATCCCTGCACGCGCTTTTAAAGCATTGCGATAGCGGGCAATAGGTTTAATTTCATAAGCTGCGCGAAAATGTTCTCTTGCTTTATCAAGTAAATTGCGCTCTAAATAAATAGTCCCTAAATTATATAAAGCTGCGTCAAAAGCTGGATCTAGCTCAATAGCTTTACATAAATGCTTTAGGGCCAACTCTTCTTGTCCTTTGATCATATAAACATGCCCTAGAACAAAATACATTTCAGCATTTGGTTCTAACCTTAATGCATGCTTAAAATGCGGCAAAGCATCATCTAATTGGCCTTCACTTGCCCAAATACGGCCCAAACTATAATGAGCTAAAAAGGAATCAGCCTTAACACTTAAAGCCCTGACAAGCCTGGACTTAGCTTTTTCTATCTCTCCGCCATCACCATAACTAATACCTAACATTAGCAAGGCTAAATAATGATTAGCGTCATGTTCAACTGTATTTTCTAAATAATGTTGTGCAAGAGTAAGTTTATTTTTATAGAAAAAATACTCCCCTAAAAAGAAATTTAGCTCAATATTTTCTGGATTTAGCAACACTGCTTTTTCTAGTAAACGTACACCTCGACGTGCATCTTCTTCGCCATTAGTAATTAAAAGTAACCCTTCAGAGACAAAAAAATTAAATTTTTCATCCACTGATTTGCTTGCACCTAAAATTTTTTGACGGCGTACATCTAGTTTTTCTCTTAGGTTGTTTTGTTCATGTTTTTCTGCCAAACGTATTTGCCAGATAGCAACTAGCTTTTCTTTATTAATCAGCCCATCTTCAGAAAGTAGCGAAATCAACGCATCAATCATTGAATGGTCATAAAGGCTACTAGTAGCTTGGCGTTGAAAAAGCTCTAAAAGGCGGTCAAAGCGTTCCTGCATACGGCTAAGAGAATACTCTAAAGCACTAATGCGTTCTAAGAGATGTTCTTCTACTCCGCCAATAGGAAGTATTTCTTCAAGTGCTGCGCGAGGAACAACAGTAATCATTAATCTTGTATAACATTTAGAACAAAGTTCTTGTGTTACAGAATTTGGGGCTTTACATGCTTGGCAAAAAATCATAGGGCTTATCTTTATTTATATTTTTATTAGTTAATATTGATAGAATCCTCGTCCGCTCTTACAACCTAACCAACCAGCATCAACATATTTTTTTAGTAAAGGGCAAGGACGATATTTTGGATCATTAAAACCTTCATAAAGAACATTCATAATAGCTAGACAAACATCTAGCCCAATAAAATCAGCTAGTTGCAGTGGCCCCATAGGGTGACGCATACCTAGCTTAATAACTTCATCTACAGCCTCAGCCGTTGCTAGACCTTCATAAACTGTAAAAATCGCCTCATTAATCATTGGCATTAGAATCCGATTAGAAACAAAACCTGGTGCATCATTGACTAGGATTGCTACTTTTCCAAATTTTTCTGCTAGTTTTTTTACAGTCTGGAAAGTTTCATCTGAAGTAGAAAGTCCGCGAATTAGCTCTACTAGCTTCATTATAGGAACAGGGTTCATAAAGTGCATTCCTATTACTCTATCTGGTCGAGCCGTTGCACTAGCAAGTTTAGTAATAGATATAGAAGAAGTGTTGGTAGCTAAAATTACTTCTGGTTTTAACATACTGTCTAGGTTATAAAAAACTTCCATTTTTTTAGCTAAATTTTCACTAATAGCTTCTATTACTAAATCAACACCTAGAAGTGTTTTAAGGTCTATACTTGTAGAAATACGTTTAATAGCTTGTTTCTGTAGTTCATCCGTTAAACGACCTTTTTCTACTTCTAGCTTAAGGTGACTATTTATTGTTTGTTTGCCATGGCTAACAAATTCTTCTCGCACATCATGAAGAATTACCTTAAATCCTGAGCGTGCCGCCACTTGAGCAATACCTGTTCCCATTGTGCCGGCACCAATAACGCCAATTGTTTTTATTTCTGCTAATTCTTCACTCATACAAGAAACCAAAAAACAATTTTAATAACAAACAATAATTTATTTATCTTTCCACAGCCATTGCTACAGCATTACCGCCGCCTAAACAAAGTGTAACTACTCCGCGTCGAGCATTACGGCGTTTCATTTCATAAAGTAAAGTAATTAAACAACGTGTTCCGCTAGCTCCAATAGGATGTCCTATAGCCACGGCTCCACCATTAACATTTACTCGATTAACATCTAATGATAATTCTCGGCATACAGCTAAAGCTTGGACAGAAAAAGCTTCATTTACTTCAAAAAGGTCAACGTCTGAAGCTTGCCAACCAATTTTTTTCAATAATTTTTCTACAGCAATAACAGGTGCCATCATTACTTTTTTAGGGTCTGTTCCCCCAACAGCTTGTCCAACAATTCGCGCTAGCACTTCACGATTTCCAGCACGTTTACTACTCATTACAACCACTGCTGCACCACCGTCATTAACTCCAGGGGCATTGCCTGCTGTAACTGTGCCTTGAGGGTCAAAAGCTGGTTTTAACTTAGCTAAAGATTCTAGCGAAGCATCTGAGCGAACAGATTCATCAGTCTTAAATGCTAAGGGGTCGCCCTTTTTTTGAGCAATTTCTATAGGTAAGATTTCTGCTTCAAAATGTCCTGCGGCTTGCGCTTCTAAGGCTTTTTTATGAGAATTTAAGGCATATTCATCTTGTTCTTCACGAGAAATTTTATACTCTTTTGCTACCCATTCTCCGCTATTGCCCATATGCCAATTTTCAAATGCACACCAAAGACCATCTTGAATCATAGAATCTAAAACTTGACCATGCCCTAAACGGTAGCCATCTCTTAATTTAGGAAGTAAATAAGGAGCATTCGTCATAGATTCCATTCCACCGGCAACCACAATTTCTGCATCGCCACATTGAATTGCTTGCGCGGCTAACATGACAGATTTTAGCCCTGAGCCACAAACTTTATTGATTGTCAGTGCTGAAACAGCAGCAGGTATTTTAGCGTTAAGTGCTGCTTGACGTGCAGGGTTTTGTCCAAGTCCAGCACTAAGTACATTACCCATAATAACTTCTTCTACTTCACCTGCTTCTATTTGCGCTCGTTCATAAGCAGCTTGAACGGCTTTTGCTCCTAACTCTGTAGCCTTAAAACCTTTAAGACTTCCTTGAAATCTTCCTACAGCAGTACGAACAGCACTAACAATTACTACTTCACTCATGCTAATTCCCTTTCCATTTAGCAAAATTTAGCTAATAAATTTAGTTGATAACACATTGATTTATTGTAGTTTGTGCCTTTAACTTACAACTTGTGATAACTAACTGTCAAGGTATGAAAAGCTATAGACTACCATTTAGAAAGAGAAGTTAAGTATTTTTTATTTATTTTTATTAATCTCTGCTAATACAAAATAAATTTATTTTTATCAATCTATTAAATTTATATAGTAAATTTATATGTTTATATTATATAACTTACCTTTACATAATTAATTTATTGGAAATTGTGCCTTAATATTTAAAAGAAATTTACCTTAAATTTCTAACAATATTTCTTTTAAAATTAAGCTTTTTTAGAACATAGAATTAACAAAACCCCAATTAAAAGTTGTTAACTCTCTAAACTCTAAACTTATTAATCCATCACTAATTTAGGGAGAAATCTAGTGTATAGCAAAAATGATTATGACCGTTTAGTATTTTCCAATATAGCAGGATGCACAGATATTGGATTAGTAAGACAAAATAATGAAGATGCTTTTATTATGGCAGACCTAACACTAAAACGCACTCTGCCAGATACTTTCTCTATTAGTCATTTGATTACGGAAAACTGTTTATTATTAGTTGTTTCTGATGGGGTAGGTGGAACTAATGGAGGTGAGATTGCTAGCGAATTAACAGTTCTAGCTGTTAAAGATGCTTTAATGAAACTGCCTACTTATCTTTCAGCTTATGATCGTCTAGTAGCAGCGATAGAGGAAGCAAATCATATAGTTTGGAATGAACGTCAAAACAATCCTACTTTAAGTAAAATGGCTGCCACAGTTACAGCAGCACTTATTGAAGGCAATCAAGTTTATATAGCAGAAGTAGGTGATAGTCGAGCTTATTTAATACGAAATAACAATATTAAACAAGTTACTACTGATCAGTCATTTGTAGCTCATCTAGTAGCAAAAGGTGTTATTAAGCCAGAACAAGCCGCTACACATCCACGCAAAAATGTTGTTTTACAATCTATTGGAAGTCAAGAAGCAATTAAAGTAGCTGTTAGTATGTTTCAACTAAAACGACGAGATACTTTGCTACTTTGTTCAGATGGATTATCTAATTTAGTTCGTGCTGATGAAATTTGTTTTGTTGCTAGCTCACTTACTCCAGAAAATGCTTGTTGGCGATTAGTCCAACTAGCAAAAGAACGTGGTGGACAAGACAATATCACACTAATTTTAGCTAACTTTGAAGGAGAAGTCCTTAATCAAGACTTTTCTAACGAATCCCTAACAGCAGCACTTAAACCTTTAGCTGTCTTTGATCCTGATGAAGAAATAGAAAAAAGTCATAAACGAACTAAATTACTAGGCAATAACACTAGTAGCAAAAAATTTGCTACCCTTAGTGATTTCTCTCATGTTCCTTCACTAGTACCTGTTTCAACTCTTTTTGCTTTTCCAAACTCCGCTATTATCAAACAAGACTGTAATTCATTAATGGAATACTTAACTTATTGTGAACAATTACTTATGTTAAAAACTGACCAAGTAGAACAAGCATCTGTATGGCTAGAGTCTAATGGTATGCAATATACAAAGTTAGCAGAAACTCTTGAACAAATACAAAAAGCTTTATCAGAGCTTTCAACTCTAAAAGAAACTATAGAAGACTTTCAGAAAGTTTGGGAAAAACCAAAGCGTTAGATTATTGTTTAGCAAAATATAACAATTTTGTTAAATATTTGTTAAATAGATGGCATAGCCTCTAATGCTATTTTTTCCTCGCCATTTTCCATTGCTTTAAGTGGCAACCAAACACGAAAAGTAGTACCTTCATCAACAACACTATTAACCGTTAAATTACCCCCATGACCCTCAATAATACGTTTTACTAGGGCAAGTCCTAAACCTGTACCTGTTTCTTTTGTTGAAAAATAAGGCTCAAATATTTTTTCTAAGTTTTGTGTTTCAATACCGCTACCAGTATCAATTATCATTACTTCTAGCCCAATATTTGTTGGGTTAAATTTAACTTCTAGCTTTCCACCATTAGACATTGCTTGTTGAGCATTTAGAATTAAATTAGAAAAACAACTTTTTAAGCGTTCCACATCTGCTTCAATAATAGGAATTTTTGTTTCTTCATCTAGCAGCATTTTTATATTTTGTTGCTCAGCTTGTTCTGTAGTTAAGGCTAAAATTCCTCCTATTAACTCTCGTAAATCTATAGGTTTAGGATTAAGGTTTAGAGGTCGGCCATAACTTAGAAAATTGCGTATTAGTCTATCTAAACGTTTAATTTCATCCTTTATACCATCCATTTTTTCTGTGTAGCGTTCTCTAGCATCTTGATCCAATGGGGCAAACTTGCTACGTAGATAATCTATAGTTAAAGAAATATAGTTCAGAGGGTTTTTTACTTCATGTGCAATACCTGATGCTAGTCGTCCAACTATTGCAGATTGTTCTGCACGATGAAGCCTAGCTTCTAGTTCTCGTCTTTCTCGTAAACCCTTTACCATTTCATTAAAGACTTTCATTAATTGTCCTAGCTCGTCTTGCCTTGTAACAGTTAAGTTGATATCAAAATCTCCTTCAGCAACTCGACGTGCAGCCGTGACTAAATCTGCTAAAGGTTTAATAAAACCAAAAATTAAAAATAAAGATATTGCTACGGATAAAGTCAAAACGCTCCCCGTTCCTAAAAGCCTTATAGTTGAAGTATCTCTTAATTGTCCACTTAAATCATCTGAGAAAATAATGATTATATAAGTCTTTTGTATGGAAGGTTCATCTACTAACTCATAACTAGCAGGAACTTGTGTTTCAATTGGGAAAGTATAAACTTTATAAGGTAAATTCTGATTAGTTAAAACAGCAAAATCTGTTGCTTGTTCAAATGTACCATAATCTAAAGTATCAAAGTGTTTATCTCTATCATCTTCATTAGAGCTATCAACAATTACTCCATCTTCTCTTACAACCAAAATTCGCTTAACATAAAAACTTGTAGCATCCTTCATTTTTTCTTGTTTAAGAAATGTCCTAACATATTCATCGCTAGTTATAGAACGTTGTGCAACATTGATGGCTAAGGCAAACTCAGCACGTTGTTTTTCTACTTTTTTAACAATTGCTCGTTCAGCCCATTGATTTAATAAAAATAATACCCCTGTAGCAATTACTAAAGTAAGAATTAGGACTAACGCAATACGGGCGCGAAAAGAATATAGATCGACTATTCCCATAAGTTCCCCATAAGTTTTTTTGTGAGAAGGTTTGGTTGGTTAGACGAAAAAAGCAGCCCTAAAGGCTGCTTTTTTAAGAGAAAATTTAATGGGCGGTACTGGACTCGAACCAGTGACCCTTGGTGTGTAAAACCAATGCTCTACCAACTGAGCCAACCGCCCAAGGGACTAACTAAAACTATTTTTTTGTGAAGTGGGGAGTTTAATGCTTAAGCTCAGTTTATGTCAAGACTTTATTACCTTAAATTTTATTTTCTTCCCAGTTTTTTGCAAAACGTCAAAAATTCTTTAACTATTTGCTAGAGTTCACCACCTCAATTATTATATTGGACGTTTTTAACTTCTGAAAGTGATTATAAAAATGTCAAAAAACCCTAAATCTTCTCCTAAAGATTTAACCTTAGAACGTCCTCTGCCACATAATTTAGAAGCAGAACGAGCGGTATTAGGAGCAATTTTGCTAGATAATAGCCTTTGTAATCAAGCAATAGAACTTCTAAAAGTAGATGATCTTTTTTTTGACTCTCACCGACGTATTTTTGAAAAAATGATAAATCTTTCAGAAGTTAGTCAGGCCATAGATTTAATTACACTTCAAGAACAGCTTTCTCGAACTGCTGAACTAGAACAAATAGGAGGTGTGGCCTATCTAGCAAGCCTTTTAGATGGTGCTATCCGTATGGGTAATATTGATAGCTACGCTAAGATCATTAAAGGAAAAAGCGTACTCCGTCGCCTAATTACAACCTCTAATCAAATTATTCATACCTGTATGGATCAAGAAAATGATCCTTATGAGATTTTAGATGAGGCAGAAAAGCTTATTTTTCAAATTGCTGAAGACCGAGTTCGTACAGGCTTTGTTAGCATTTCTGAAATAGCACAACAGCATTTAGAGCTAATAGAAAAAATGTCTCAACGCCAAGAAGTAATGTCTGGCATACCTACTGGTTTTACTGAACTAGATCGCTTAACTAATGGTCTGCAACCATCTGACTTAGTAATTATTGCTGCTCGTCCTAGTATGGGAAAAACTGCCTTTGGCTTAAACATTGCTCAAAATGCTTCTATTGCAACAGATAAAATTGTAGGCGTTTTCTCGTTAGAAATGACTAAAGAAGCTTTAGTTTCTCGTTTACTTTGTTCTGAATCCCAAGTTGATGCACATCGTTTGCGAGGAGGATTTCTTAATCGGGATGAGTGGGCGCGTTTAGGTGCAGGTCTTCAAACTATTTCACAATCAAGAATTTTTATTGATGACACGGCTGGAATTTCAATTTTAGAAATGCGTGCCAAGGCTCGTCGTCTAAAAGCAGAGCATGGTTTAGATATGCTAATTGTTGATTATTTACAACTAATTAGAGGCAGAGGAAAGATAGAAAATCGCCAACAAGAAGTTTCTCAAATCTCGCGCGACTTAAAAGCTTTAGCAAAAGAACTAAATATTCCTTTAGTAGCACTTAGCCAACTTTCCCGCGCTCCAGAAACCAGAACCGAGCATCGCCACCACCTAGCTGATCTTAGGGAATCTGGTTGTCTTAGTGGAGAAGCCTTAGTTTATTTGCCTGACATTGGTCATTACTCTCCTATTAAGGATTTGGTTGGCAAAACCAATTTTCAAGTCTTAGGCTTAAATACTAAAACTTGGCAACTTGAGCCAGCTATTGTAACTAACTCATTTTCAACAGGAAAAAAAGCTGTTTATAAACTAACAACCCAACTAGGGCGTACCATAAGAGCAACTGCAAATCATAAGTTTCTTACAATAGATGGTTGGAAACGCCTTGATGAGCTAGATACTACCAGTCGCATAGCTTTGCCAAGACAACTTCCAGAAACAAATATTAAAAGCATGACTGATGCTGAACTAGCTTTGTTAGGTCACTTAATAGGTGATGGCTGTACTCTGCCGCGTCATTCAATTCAATATACAACTAAAGATTTTTCTTTGGCAGAAATAGTAGTTAATTTAGCTAATCAAGTTTTTGGAGATAGCCTTGCTCCTCGTATCAAAAAAGAGCGCACTTGGTATCAAGTTTATTTATCTGCAAAAGAACGACTTACACATAATAAGCGAAACCCTATTGCTGCTTGGCTAGATAAATTAGGAATATTTGGGCTTAGATCATATGAAAAGAAAGTCCCTAAAGAAGTATTTGCCCAGTCCACAGAAGGTATTGCTTGTTTTTTACGTCATTTATGGTCAACTGATGGGTGTATTAAGTCTTATCCAGAAAAAACTCATTATCCTAGTATCTACTATGCTTCTAGTAGTTTTGAATTATCAATTGGCATTCAGTCACTTTTATTGCGTTTAGGTATAAATGCTACTCTATCTTGTCACGCTCAGAAAAATAAAGGTCGTGATCAATATCACGTAACAATAAGTGGTAAAGCTGAAATTGAAACATTTCTAAATAAAGTTGGGGCAATAGGTCAGGATAAACCATTACATTCAAAAGTTATTTTAGAGCAGTTAGCATGTCAGCCTGCTAACACAAACCGAGATACTTTACCTGCTCAAGTTTGGCAACAACTAACGCCATCCATAACATCTTTAGAAATATCTCATAGACAACTACAAGCATCTTTGGGAATGGCTTATTCTGGCAGAAGCCTTTATACACAAAACCTTAGCTGTGAAAGAGCCTCTAAAGTAGCAAAAATAATTCAATCTGAAGAATTATCTATTTTGGCTGAAAGTGATATTTACTGGGATAAAATTGTTTCAATTGTGCCTGATGGCATCGAAGAAGTTTATGATCTTACAGTTGATGAATTACATAATTTTATATGTAATAATACATTAGTACATAACAGTATAGAGCAAGATGCTGACCTAGTTATGTTTATTTATCGGGATGAGGTCTATAACCAAACAGAAGAAAATCAAGGAGTTGCAGAAATTATCATTGGTAAACAAAGAAATGGGCCTATTGATACGGTTAGATTAGCTTTTATCAAAAACTACACTCGTTTTGAAAATCTCTATCAGTAAATTTACTTCTAAAACTTAAGCTGGAAAAAAGTAGGAAAATCCTGGAAATTTTCTGTCCACTTTTTCGCATCCTTGCGCCTTACATATCAAAAGCTAAAACACAGCTTAAAAATCTTATATAAAAAAGGCTTATCAGAAAAGGAAATCAAAATGACAAAATTTAAAGTAATGGCAATTCTTGTAGCAGTATTATTAACAGCAGGTATTTTTTTAACAACTAATAGTCAAGCAACTCCTAATGCTCAAGGCCCTGCAATGGGTAGTGAACCTACTACAGGTGAAATGGAAGATCCAAATGAAACCGTGCCATTTACTTTAGGCGACACAGAGTATGTAAACCAACGTGCATTTGTAGAAAGTGGCCGCCGTTGTGGTTCATATCTTAATCCAATCAAAATGGAAGCAGCCGAAAAAGATTTTCAAATCAAGTTAGCAGCATTAACTGAAGCTAACGGTGGAATCCTTCCTCAAGCTCCAAGAACATTTAATGTTTATTGGCATACAATCACCAAAGGATCAGGTGCGGCTAATGGTGAAGTAACAGCAACCCAAATTCAAAACCAAATCAATGTGTTAAATGCCGCTTTTGCTTCTACTGGTTTTTCTTTTAAGTTAACTAGCACTGATACTACAGTTAATAGTACTTGGTACACAATGACTCCAGGCTCAACGGCTGAAAAAAACTGTAAAACAGCCCTGCGTAAAGGTCAAAAAGGAGACTTAAATATTTATACAGCTAATCCAGGTGGAGGATTACTTGGTTGGGCAACATTTCCATCAAGCTATGCAGGCAGTCCAACAGATGATGGGGTAGTTTTACTTTTTTCATCTCTACCAGGAGGAAGTGCAGTGCCATATAACCTAGGCGATACAGGCACACATGAAGTAGGCCATTGGGCAGGACTTTTTCACACATTTCAAGGGGGCTGTGCAGCTAATGCTACAACAGGTGGAGATAAAGTAGCAGATACACCAGCAGAAAAAAGTGCTGCTTTTGGTTGTCCTACTGGTCGGAACACTTGTTCTAGCGCAGGTGTAGACCCAATTAAAAATTTTATGGACTATAGCGATGATTCTTGTATGGATCATTTTACTACTGGTCAAGCTACTAGAATGAATGACCAATGTAGTATCTATAGATAAAAGTTACGAGTAACAACCCTCTCAAACACAAAAATAAAAACAGGTCAAAAGCCTGTTTTTTTGTTTTGGCTAAATATCAATTACAAAATACTCTTAAATGCTTTAAGTAATTCATCTGCGCTTTGATATCTGTTTTGTGGAATGGTTATAAGAGCCTTTTGCAAGATTTTGTCTACTTCTTTAAATAAATTAGGTTGTAAAATGGATGGAGCAATAAAATTTCCACCCTTTACTTTTTTTGTAATTAGTTCTTGAAAATCACTGGTTAAAATAGGTAATTGTCCTGTAATCATTTCATAAACAATTACACCTAAACTGTAGATATCTGATGTCTGACTAAGATTATAGTTCATTAATTGTTCAGGAGACATATAGTTAGGTGAACCAATTATTGCTTCTTTAGATGTTAAAGCTTCACCCTCATTAGTAATTTGTCCATCAAATTCAAGTAATTTAACAATACCAAAATCTGCTAGTTTTATTATTTCCTTTCCATCTTGTTCACCAATAAGAACATTAGAGGGTTTGAGATCACGATGTAAAATTTTACGTTTATGAGCTAACTCTAAAGCACTGCATAAGGGTTCAAGGATTTCTACACACCTGCTTAAAGGTATTGGTGCAAATTCTTCTATGTAATCAGCTAAGGTTTTAGCCTTAAGGTATTCCATTACTATAAAAAATATTCCATCCTTATTTTGGCTAAATTCTAGGACTTTAACTATATTTGGATGAGACAACACCCAACCAACCCTAGCTTCGCGGCGAAAGCGTTTTACAAACTGTGCATTATTCTTAATAGCTGGTGGCATTATTTTAATAGCTACTTGATTGCCTAATAGCAGATGTTTACATCGAAAAACCGCACCCATTCCACCTGTTCCTATTAATTCTTCTATTAGGTAAGTATGATTAAATTCTGTACCTATCAGGGAATTAAAAAATTGGTCATTAGGGTTTTTTGCTTCTACCAAAATAGTTGTTTCTATAGGCTTAGTTTCTGATAGAAAATCATCTGCGCTTTCATGGTGGAAAAGTAAAGATTCTACTTCCTTACGTACAGCTTCATCTTGGCAATTATTTTTAAGATAAATTTTTGCTTGAGCAGGCTCTAAGTCTACTATTTGCTCAAATAGCGACTTAATTTGTTTCCATTGTTCAGTGGTCATTGATAATTACCTAGATTCCTAACTTAATTCCCTATGTAGCCAGGCCTTAGCCATTGCCCAATCAGTTTTAACGCTAGTTGCAGAGATTCCCAAGATAGCTGCGGTTTCTTCTATTGTTAAGCCACAAAAAAAGCGTAGTTCTACTATTTTAACTTGCATTGGGTCTATAGTTTCAAGTTTGCTAAGAGCTTGTTCTAAAACAAGTAGATCTATATCTTGAGTCATAATGCTTTTTGCTATTCCTGTTAAAGTTATAGCAAAAACTTCACCTTGGCGTTTTTGAGCATTTTTCTTACGAGCATAATCTACAAGCACCCGCCTCATTGTATTAGCAGCTATTGCCATAAAATGGGAACGGTTGGCAAAATTATTATTATCTTCTAATAAGCTTATAAATGCTTCGTTAATTAATGCTGTTGTTTGTAGGGTATGATTACTTCTTTCTGCTCGAAGATAATGATTAGCTAGTCTGTGGAGTTCTTTATAAATTATTGGTATTAATTCTGATAAAGCTTCTTGGTTCCCTTTCTGCCATTTTTCTAATAAAATAGTGACGGTATTAGACATTTCTAGTTTCTCTCAAGGGTGTTTTGTTAAATTAAGATAGAGGTCAAGCGCAGCACTTCCTATAGTAACTTAGTAGATAGATATTAACAAAACATCTTTTGCAAGGCTAAAAATTATTGTCAACGAAATTCTTTTTTTAAGGCATAACGAACTACAACAGGTAAATAGTCCCGAAAAGCTGGACAGCTAATTTTTGTATTTGATAAGGCTTTTCTAGTAGCACTATCATCAAAAACTTTTTCTGAAATTATATAAGGCATATGACGTTGGATTTGTTGCCAGGCACGGTGAAAAAGCTGTTCTGAACGCTTACGCATTGTGCCTTCCATATTTTCTATTAAGTTTGGTGTAATAATTTCTGGACGTGCTATAAGCTCTTTACCTATTTCTTTATTATAATCATTAAACTCTCTAATACAGCTATCCACCATTTCATACATATTAATGCTTTTATCAGGGCCTGCTGTTAAATGAAAGGTTTGATTAACAGTATTGGCTTGTTGAGCAATAGCAACAATTGCATCACAAACATAATCTATTGGAACAATATCTAGTTTTAATTCTGGTTGGCAAGGTAGAAAAGTTAATTGTCCAAAATAAATCCATTTCATCGGTTCATAAATTACATAAAAATGCGGGGTACGACCAGAAATAGAATCTCCAGCAATAATGCTTGGTCGATAAACAGTAATAGGTAATTCATCAAATGCTTTCCTTAAAAGCATTTCAGATTCATATTTTGACTGTTCATAGGTATTAAAAAAACTTTGTTCACAATCTAGTTCTGTTTCTTTGACTATGCCAACTCTATTACCAGCAACATAAGCTGTAGAAACATGGTTGTATCTAACTAAGTGTCCTAGTTTTTTTACCTGTTGAGCAAAACGTAAAATATTTTCTGTTCCAACATAATTAATACTTCGAGCTTTCTCTAAAGGCTGGTCAAATCTTGTATTAGCGGCAGAATGATAAATTTCATTTACTTGACTAGCTATAGTGTTATATTCGCTTCCAAGACCTAAGTCTTCTTTTTCAATATTTCCAGCTAATGCAACCACTCTATTTTTATCTTTTGAGTCAATATCTATAAAATCTAATATTTTTTCTCGTCTACTTACAAGTTCTATTTCATTTTCTGCTCTTAGCAAAATATAAATTATCGATTCTTTGTATTGTTTTAGTAGCCGTGGAAGCAATTCTCCAGCTAAAAACCCACTTGCCCCTGTAAGAAGTATTGCTGGCTGATTATTATTTAACATAAGACTTAAGTATTTCCTAGTAATATTCTCTAAAGTAGAAAATATTTATAATACATATTTTGATTTTGGCAAAGTCAAGTTAGTTAAAACACCTTAGTTATCTAAAAATAAATTTATTTTAGTAATGAAAAAAGTTAGGGTAGCAGCATTTTGCTACTACCCTAACTTTTTGTTTAGATAAACAAATTAAAATATATAACGAACACCAACTTGAGCTTGGAAAGGAGAACCAGCAGAGTTATTTAGAAGATAGCGTCCATTATTGTCACGTAAGCGACGGAAATTGATATTTGGTGCAACTTGTACTAATTGACCATTTTGCACAATGGTGCCTGGGCCAAATACTTGGTTAGCACCACCTACTTGAACATTATCAAACCCAAGTAAGTTAAACATTTCAATTGAAAATAAAAGTCGGCCACGTTCATTAGGAACAACAAAGCCTTTTTGCAATCTTAGACTGATATCAGAAAAACTAAAATTGCGGAAAGTGTTACGTTTAAACTCTTGACCATTGATAATGGGTCTTTCATTAATAGCAGTATCTCTATTTAAGTCAGTACCTACAAGAGCAGAAAAAGGTGTTGCAGAAGTAAAACGAGAAGTTGCAGAAATTTCAAACCCATATGGCAAACTATAAAGACCATTTAAGGTTAGTTGATGACGTTGATCTATGTTTGAGAAGTTATAATCATTTCTCAAATTAAATGGATCAGCATATTGTAAACCTGCAAAGTTACGTTCATTGTCATCATCAGAATAGTTTGTTGACAAGGTGTAATAAGTATCAAATACAAATTTAGATTTGCGTACATTAAGCGAGAAAGTAACAGCACGATAAAGAGAACGAGCAGAAGATTGTTGTGAGCGAATTAAAGCAAATCTTGGGTCTGGACGTGGATTAGAGAAAATACGACGACCTGTAGGATCAATAACTGGAGGGCCTAAGTTAACATCTAGCAAGCGTTGCAATCTTGTAGTATTAATATAAGCAAAATCAACACCAGCTAAAATTCCTGGAGCTATTTGATGTTCTACACCAGCATTAAACTGTACTGAGCGTGGATTTTGGAAATTTGGATCAAAGAAAGCTACAGTTAAAGCACTTGTTGGCCCGGCAAAAAGCTGTCTAAATTGTGCTTCACTAAAAATAGGTAGATTCCCTAGGGGCGCAGTGCTAAGATTAATTCCAACACTGTTAAAAGCACTAGCAATGCTAGCGGCCCCGTTTAAGGTGACACCAAAACCTACATCTAAATTACCACCATTATTAGTAATAGCTTGGTTATAAAGTAGTAGTGGGGTACGGCCATAGAAGAGACCACTACCAAGACGAACCACAGTTTTACCTTTATTGCCTACATCCCATGCAATACCTAAGCGAGGAGCAAATTGATTAGTTTGATCTGCAATTGTAGTTGCTTGAGGAGCGCGAAATTGAGGGCTAGTAGCAGGTAGTAAATCTGGGTTATAGTTAGCTTCATAACGAAAACCTGGTGTAATAGTAAGTCCTGGCAATGGTCGCCATTCATCTTGAACATAAATTGCTAATTCTTTTTGAGATGCAGCAAATGCACCACTACCAACAAATTGGCGAAACTGTCCTGGTCTACGTGCAATGAAATCTGCTAGAGTATCAAAACGATAAACACCACCAGCATCACTACGGAAAGTTTGATCAACAAAAGCTCGGTTAAAGTCAAACCCAAATTTGAAAGTATGTTTACCAGCAACTAAAGAGATGTTATTAGTTACTTGATAACGATCATCAAATTGTTCAACAGGTAAGAAGGCTCTTCGTCCATAAATAGCAACATTTGCACCATTATTACGAACTGTTACTTCAGGGCCTGTTCCATTATTCTCACGTGGTCTTTCTTCACGAGCAAATTGGAAGCGGAACTCATTTAATAATTTGCTAGAAATTATTGATGTTAGTTGAGTTACTATTGTATAGGTTCGATTTTTTTCTGTCCCATTGTTAGAAAGTGCATTAATTGTAGTGGCTTGGAGTAAGTCACCAACAGTTGTAGCATTTTCTGCATTATTATTACTATAATTAAAACGAGCAGAAAGGTTATTGTTGGTAAGTAGCTGATGATCAACACGTCCTAAAATAACCTGAGAATCATTAGTAGTGCTAAAATTTTCTTCTGGAGCAACACCTATAAGAGCTTGTCCGCCAGCAGTATTACGAACATTTTGAGTATCTAAGTTAGGAAAAAGAACTCTTACAGGTTGATTTACTTTTTGAAAATCAAAAGCACTAAAGAAAAAAGTACGATTCTTAACAATTGGGCCACCTATTGAACCACCAAATTGTTGTTGACGAGCTAAAGCTTGACGTTCAAAAGCATCTTGTGCAGTTAAGCCTTCATCACGGATTAAATAAAAGGCTGATCCATGAAAATCATTTGTACCAGATTTGGTAATAACATTAACAACACCGCCTGTTGAGCGTCCAAATTCAGCAGAGAAAGTATTACGAGCAACTTGGAATTCTTGAATTGCTTCTTGACTAACTGTAGGAGCAAAGCCAGAACGTTCCCCGCCACGAATACCACCAAAGAATGGTTGGTTATAGTCAGCACCATCAATGTTAATATTTATATTAATACCACGTTGTCCAGAAACAGAAAGACCATTACGAGTTGGTTCAACAGAAACAGCAGGAGTTAAGAGCAAGAAATCTTGGAAACGACGGCCATTAGCAGGTAAATCACGGATTTGTAGATCACCAATAACTTCTTGTGCAGAAGTACGACTGGATTCAATAGTTAAATCTGAGCCTGAGTTAACTTCAACTACAATACTAGTATCTGCTACATTAAGGCTAAAATTAGCATTTATAGAGCTTCCTAAAGTAACAAGCACATTCTGCATTGCAGAAGAAAACCCTGTTATTTTGACAGTTACTTCATAGGGCCCGGCTGGAACCAATGGCACAATATAAATTCCTGCATCATTTGTTACAGCTTCCCTAGTATAGTTTGTATTTACATTACGGACGGTTACTTCGGCTCCGCCTAGAGCAGCACCCGTTGTATCAAGTACCTGTCCTGTGATCTGACCGCCTGTTGCTGAAGATTGTGCAAAGGTATTTCCCTCTAACGCACAAAATATCCCTAGTAACAAAGCGACCGATACAGCTAAACGTATTAGGGAGCTAATCCCCCAGAGGTTAGCTGGTACCATAGTAAGTCCTCCTCCTCTAAAAAGGTAGAGTTAATTTTTATTTGTTTCATTGGAAAAATTTAAGATTTTTTTGCCAATATGTTTGATTAAAATGCGAAAGTCTGTTGCTATTATATTAATATCCATTGCAAAGGTCGAGTAACAAAAACGCAACATTACATAAATTTTTCGGCAAATCATTAAGAAATTGTAAATTAGGTAATCAAGTTAGGCGGATATTACTAGTAAGTTTAGTTGGTATACTATTAGTTATACTAATAAAGAGTTTATAGAGAAGATTTAGATTTGTTTTTGATTTATCTTTTATGAGGGAAGCTAAGTTGGTGTCAAAACTGCCGGGTTGTTTTGAGACCAACTCAGTAACGATATGTTAAACCTCTTGTCAATTAACGCGAAAAATTTTTGGAAATTGGGGAGTAAATCTGGAAAAATTTTCCAGATAAATTAAAAAACTTTTTCCTATATTAAATTTTTCCTAAAGAGAATAATTTAACATAGCCCAAAGCAACTTTTTTCTGTTACTTTAGCACTAAGAATTCTAAACCTTTACCCAATCCCTAAAAAATCCCTACTTTTTGAGGTTGTTATGCAAAAAAGTTGGTGGCCTATTCTTTCTTTAGTAATTAGCCTTACAATTTTATTTCCTTCATTTCTTAACCCAATTAATGTTTTAGCTCAGTCTCGCAAGGTGACTAAAACTAGTAAATTTACTCTTACATTACCTGCCTTAAATCTACTACGTGTAGAAAACCAAATAGGAAATATTAAAATCTCTGCTGGACAAAATAATAGTATAATAGTGCAAGCTATTTATCGTAATAATTCTAATATAGTTATTAAGGAAAAAGAGATCTATTTAGAAAAAGAAAGTGATCAAATTTACCTTAAAACTTTACCTAATCAGTCAACTAACCCTATAGATATAGAAGTATTAGTACCTGAAGGAATGAATTTACGATTATCTAGCAGTACAGGAAATATAGATGTTAGTCTAGCCGTTAATAGCTTAGTAGCAAATACTAGTAAAGGTAATATAAGCTTAAATTTACCTGAAACAATAGATGCAGATATTTCTTTAGCAAGTGGTTCTGGAATAGTTCGAGCAGAAAATTTACTTAAAACAACAACAAGTGCTACTAATTCTCCTACACGTTCTTTTTATAAACGTTTAGGCAAAGGTGGAGCAATAATTTCTCTTATTAGTGAACAAGGGAATATTACTTTAAGCAATAGTTATGTTAAGTCAAACAATATAGCTTCAACAAATACAACTCCAAGAAATATAAATTCAACACCTGCTAATATTTCTATCAGCAAACTTCCTTCGGATTCAACTGCAAACACCTCCACAAAACCTAGTCCAAAACTAGATGATGATTCTGCAAGTATTGTTGGCACAAATAAACCTAATAAAATTACAAAACCTGAACTACGTCGTAATGATGCAACAGATTCAACTTTAGCAAGCAATAGCAGTTCTTCTATTGCAAATAGTAATGATGGCAAAGATGCTAATAATGATGACGTAATTAGAATTGAATCCGAATTAGTAACACTTAATGCTAGTGCGGTAAATTCTTTTGGACAGCCTATAACTAATCTTACAGAAACAGAATTTTTACTTTACGAAGATGGAATAGAACAAGAAATAGTTCATTTTCAATCAGTTAATACCCCATTTAATTTAGTATTACTAATTGATTTAAGCGGTAGTCTAAAAGAAAAACTTAAGCTTATTCGTAAAAGTGCTTGGTCATTTATTCAAGCTACTCGTCCAGAAGATAAAGTAGCAATAGTTACTTTTAGTGGTTCAGCACGCTTAATTTGCCCTTTAACCAATGACCGAGAGCTTTTAAGACAAAAAATTGAAAGTATTAAAGATGCTGATGGTGGAACAAACTTTTATGATGCTTTAGAGCGTTCTTTACTTTGGTTACTACAACAAGCTCAATCAGAACGTAACTCAATTGTAATAATGACAGATGGAGTAGATAATGCTCTGCCCGGTGTGCCTGGCCGAGGTTCATTAATTGGTTTTAATGAACTGCTGGCTAAAATCCAGGAATCAGACACAATAGTTTTTCCTATTTATATTAATACCGAAGAAGAAGTAATAAATGAAACTGGTTTAGATGTTTCTGAAGCTTATTACTTATCCCGAGAACAATTAAAAACTTTATCAGATGCTACAGGTGGAAGTATATTCTATGCTAATAGACTAGAAGATTTGTCAGGATGCTATGAAAAAGTAGCAGCAGAACTTCGGACAATTTATAGTTTAGGTTATTATCCAACTAATTCAGCACATGATGGAGCTTTTAGAAAGATTCGTCTAAAAGCAAAGAAAGACAATGTTAAAGTAAAAACAAGGCGTGGATATTATGCAAAGAAATCTTAAAATAGTGGCAGCGCAGGCATCTTGCCCGCAGAAATCTTAAAATAAGTTAGCTAAATATTTGGGCATAAGCAGTATAGACTTCCTCTTTATTTTCCAGGAATTTAGCTACAGTATCTGGACTATCTAGCTCTTGTTTTAATCTATTGATCACGTCTATGGCTCGAACCATATGTTCAAGAGCTAGTGTTTCTTCTGCTTGTTTTTTTAGACATTCAGCTAAACCAAAATGGATCCGCCATTGAACTTCTAAAAAAGGAATAGTTTCTGATATTTTTAAGGCGTTTCGATAATTGGCTATAGCATTTTCAACAGAACCTACGCTAGCTTCAGCATCAGCTAAAATTATTATGCCTTCACAATAAGCAATCATCTCTTTTTGTTTAGCTAAACCATTAGTAATTTCCCGTAATTTATCTAAAATAGATGGGTCAGGCTCTATCATAAGATCTAATTTAGCAAGCTCTTTTGATACTGTTAATTGCCCCATCTTATCGTAAGTTTCCTGCATAATAGAAAAACTACGAGAAAGCATTTCTTGAGCTAGCTCAAAGTTTGGCTCTGCACTACGTAAATAACTTCGTCCTAATACATAATATTGATAGCCTTCCCAGTTACGCCAGCCATAGTTATGAGATATTTTAATTCCTTCATCTGCCAGGTCTTTTACTTTAGAAAGATTATTTTCAAAATCTAGTGACCAGGTAGAAAAAGTAAAACCTGACATTGTGCAAAAGGATCAGAAGCAAATTTAGCTAAATGATGTGCTTCTTCAATATAGCTTCTGCCTTTACGCCACTGTCCAGTAATATGTAGTAGATTGCCTAGTGTAGATAACGAGCGAGCTTGTAAGGATATATCTCCAGCTTGTTTAGATAATTCAACAATTTGTTGGAAAAGTGTCAAGCTTTCTGAAATAGGAGTAATACGAACTCTACACCATGCCAGATAAAACATCATATATCGTACACATTCTTCATCATTAATCTGACGTGCCAGTACTAATCCTCTGGAACCCAGGTTAAACCCTTCTGTGTTACGACCTGTCCAAAAACATAATTCTGTTAAAACCAAATATAATTGGGCTTGAAGTTCAGGAGCATTTAAGCGTTCAATAAATTCTTTTACATCTTCTGCTTCTGTTTGTGCTTCCTTAAAATTACCTAAACGCATTAAAGCAATAGCTCGTTTAAGCCTTGTTTGACCTGTCAAACGTCGATAATTTGTTACATTTATACTAGTATCTGCTTCTTCAGATAAACGATTTAAGGCTTCTTCTGCATAACGAGAAAGCCTAACGACTTCATCCATAGCCTGTTTACTTAAAGCTTGTTCAATTGCCGTTGAGCTATGTTTTAGAACCGCTTCCCATTCTCCAGCAGAATAAAAATGATAAGTCAAAGCACTACTAGTTACTTCTGCTTTTCCTACATTGAGTTTAGCTATTGCTAAAGCTGCACGAGAATGAAGCCTCCTCTTTTGTCTCTTAGGAATTTCATCATAAATAACTTGACGAATAGTTGTATTGTAAAATTGGTATTCATCCTTATTTGTTTCTTCATCATCTTGTAATAAAGCCTCTTTTACAGCCCTATTTAATAACTCTTCAAGCTAATTTTCATTAATATCTAAGATCAATTGCAGAAGTTCAAAACTAAAATTATCTCCAATTATTGCTGCTGCTGCTAATACTTCGCGTAGTTGTTCACTACAAGCTTCAAATTTATAGCGCACTACATTTGTCACCGTATCAGGTAATTTTACCTCATCAAATCCACTTCCATACCAAACAGAATTTTGAAAAACTATTTTTTGGCTACTCATTAGTAGCTTAATTACTTCTATTAAGTATAAAGGATTACCTCCTGTTAACTGATAAAGTATATCTACATCTTTTTGGCTAACTTCAATACATTGAAATATAGCTTGAAGTAAGGTATTAACTCCTTTTTTATCAAAAGGATGTAGTTCCATTTTCTCATAATGAATATATTGTGCTTGTTTAATTAGCCAAGAGCGAAAAGGATGTGTTTTAGATTTAGTTTCTTCTGAATGAGACCCACCTATAAAATAAAATTTACGTGTTTCTGTAGTTCTAAGTAGATAGCCTACGAACTCAAGACTTAAAGCATCTGCCCACTGTATATCATCTAGGATCATTACAACAGTACGATTTGGGGCTAGTGAAGTAAAAGTACTAGCCAAACTAGCAAAAAGTTGCCATTTTTCTTGACTATTAGTCTCTGGAACTAAAAGTTTACTATCTCTTTTGCTGAATTAGCATTAATAACTGAACTAGCATTAATAAAAGGATTAGGCATACTCTTAAGCAATCCTGTAGAAACTAATCCTGTTAATAACTGCTTAAATGTTCTTAATGGTTCATTAATACTACCACCATAATCAAAAAATTTACCTAATAAAACTACTGCACCTTGTTCATTTGCCCAATCTCTAAACCTGGTTAGCAGTTGTGTTTTCCCAAGTCCAGGACTACTAATAATAAACATTGGGTTTGCTCTACCCTCACAAGCTTGGAGAAATCCATCTTGTAGCCTTTTTACTTCCTGTTCTCTTCCAATATAACAATTAAAATTTGGCTCTAGTTGTGATGCTACTCTTGTTCGTACAGATAAAGGATCTTCTACCCTAAAACCTGCACTGGAAGTAGATAAAATAGCCCCTTCATTAAGTGAATTAAATAAACTATCAATTAATTCTCTGGCTGTTTGATAGCGTTTAATAGGTGTTTTCTCTAAAGACTTTAGTATAATATTATCATATTTACCTAGTAATTTTGGATTTCTCTGGGATGGTGGGTCTGGATCTGTATGAGCATGAGCCATCATTACTTGCATACTACGCTCAGATTGAAATGGTAATGTGCCTGTAAGCATTTTATAAAGTACTACTCCTAGCGAATAAATATCTACACTATGAGTAATAGGTTCGCCCAACACAGATTCAGGTGCCATATAAAAAGGTGTACCAAAGATTTGCCCTTGTTGGGTTAAAGAAACTGCTTCCTGTTCATTAGCAGCACTAAGACGAGCAGTACCAAAATCTAAAACTTTTATCTGCTCCTTACCTCCACTATCTCGGCAAAGCATTAAGTTTGCAGGTTTAATATCACGATGAATAATACCTAAGCTGTGAGCTATATCTAAGGCTTGTGCTACAGGATATAAAATTTCCCAAGCTCTTTGAGGTGTAACTATAAGTTTTTCAGCTAAATATTGTTCTAGGGTTTGTCCTTTAACAAACTCCATAACCATAAAAAACAAACCATCTTCTGTACTATTAAAATCATAAACAGCAACAGCATTTGGATGAGCCAAACGACGGACGGCTTGAGCTTCACGACGAAACCGGGCAAGCATTACAGAATCCTGGGTATGTTCCTCAGAAATAATCTTTAATGCAACTGTGTCACCTATTCCTAAATGTCGTGCGCGAAAAACTGCGCCCATTCCACCTTGGCCTAACTTTTCTTCTATTTGGTATGTACGGTTTAATACTTTCCCAATTAAACCAGTCCAAATATCTGGTTTTTCTAATTTATTTTCTTTATTTTCTTTATTCTCTTTGTTTTCTTTGTTCTCTTTATTACGTAAGGAAGGACGAATAGAGTTATCTCTTGGAGCAATATCAACTACAGTAGTTCCATCAGCAGGACAGAACTTAGTATTATCCGGCCATTGTTTGCCGCACAAGCTGCAAACTTTCATCTGTATGACTCCAAAAATGAGATTTATATTTACTAATTTTTTAGACTTAAATTTTACAAAAAAGGCTAATCGACATAACTAAAGTGTTATTAGGAATCTTTATATATTACTCGCCGAAAGAGTAGCAGACAACTGAAAGCTTGCAAGAGAAATCTTCTTATTTTTGTAAAATTTTATGCTTAAACTCTCTAGCATTAACTCCACTATAAGTAGCAACTATTTGTCCCGATCCATAAAGCTTATATTTATAGGAAACAAGTCCTTCAAGTCCAACCGGGCCACGCGCATGAAGTTTACTTGTGCTAATACCTACTTCTGCACCAAACCCATAACGAAATCCATCAGCAAATCTAGTAGAAGCATTATGATAAACCCCTGCTGAATCAACACTATTTAGAAACATTTCTGCTGTTTGTTTATTCTCGCTAATGATTGAATCTGTATGAGAAGAACCAAAATTATTGATATGATCAATGGCCTCATCTAAAGTATTAACTATTTTTATTGATAAAACTAGATTGCAATACTCTGTTTTCCAGTCTTCAAGGCTAGCTTCCTTTATTTCTAGTCCTTTTAGTAACTCCTTTGTTAATAAACAAACTCTTAACTCAACATTTGCAGCTAAAAGCTGATCTGCTAATTTTGGTAATATATCTCTAGCTATGTCTTTGTGAATAAGCACTGTTTCAACAGAGTTACAAGCTGATGGATATTGAGTTTTTGCATCATTAACTATACTAATAGCTTTTTCTATATCAGCATCTTTATCAATATAAATATGACAAAGTCCTTCAGCATGCCCTAAAACTGGAATACGGGTATTATTTTGGATATATCTAACAAGCTCATTTGAACCACGAGGAATAACTAAATCAACATAAGAATCTAGTGCTAGGAGTGCGTTTATTTGCTCGCGTTCTGTTACTAACTTAACGCTAATTGTTGGTATTTCTGGAAACTTGTCAAGTGCTACTTTTATTGCTTTTACTAGTGCTAAGTTGGAGTTGGCCGCTCTTCGTCCACACTTTAAAATAACTGCATTACCTGACTTTAAGGCTAAAGCACTAATTTGTGTTACTGCATCTGGCCTGGATTCAAATATAACTAGCAAAACTCCTAGAGGGCAACTTACTTTTTCTAGTTCCAGTCCATCATCCATCAAGGTTCTAGCCAAGATTTTTCCTGTAGGGTCATCTAGTGCAGCAACAGTTCTTACACCTTCAATCATTCCAGCTAATTTAACTTTATCTAATTTAAGCCGGTCAAATAAGGATTTAGCTATCTTACCGCTGGCAACTAGGCTACTAGCCTCTTTTTGATCCAACTCATTAGCAGCTAAAATTTCATCCTGTCGCTTTTCTAATTCTTGAGCAATAGCTAATAAAGCTTGATTTTTTACTGAAGTATTAGCTACAAGTAATCGACGAGAAGCTATTTTAGATTCCTTTGCTATTTTGCTAACTTCATCTGTAGCTAAATTAGGTGTAGTCATTATAACCCCTTATAAATCATAATATTAATAACTAACTAGCTTAAAATAACAATATTATCTCGTGTTATTAAAGCATCATAATTTTTTTGTGCTACTAAATATTCAATCTTATCTGACTGGATACCAATTAATTTTTTTGCTTCCTCACTAGAATAATTAACTATTCCACGAGCATATTCTAAACCTGACTCATCAGTAATACTTACAACTTCTCCACGATCAAAATTGCCTTCTAAATAAACAACTCCAGCAGGCAGTAAAGATGCTTTTTTCTCTAATAACGCACTCTTAGCACCACTATTAGTAACAACTGTTCCTGTAATTGTTGAAGCAAAAGCTATCCAACGCTTTTTACTAGATAAATGACTAACAGGTAAAAAAACTGTCCCAACAGCCTCTCCTGCTAATACTCTATCTAATATTCCTAAAGCTTTACCATTAACAATTACTGCTAATCCACCAGAGTTTATAGCAATTCGAGCAGCTTCTATTTTAGTTTTCATCCCACCCCTACCCCTAAGACCAGCACCCTCAGCTATGGCTTCAATTTCAGGTGTAATTTTAGGTACTACAGGAATTAATGTAGCATCTTTATCTTTTGTAGGATTACTAGTATATAGTCCATCAACATCAGAAAGAATAATTAACATATCAGCAAAAATTTTACTCATTACCAAAGCTGATAATTTATCATTATCTCCAAAAACAGGTATTTTTCCTTGCTCTGCTGTTACAGTTCTTTCTAGTTCTAAAGTAGAAACCGTGTCATTTTCATTAATAATGGGTACTACACCCATTTCAAGTAGCTTTAATATGGTATCTCTAAGATTTATATAGCGAATCCGATTAGTAAAATCATCTTCTATAAGAAGTATTTGTGCAGTTATTACACCTAATTTTTCAAAAGCATCTTCATAAACTGACATTAAGCGGCTTTGTCCAATAGCAGCACAAGCTTGTTTTAATATTAATTGTTTTGGTTTTTGAGGGAGTTTTAAGCGTTGCGCACCTAGCCCAACCGCACCAGAGGATACAATCAGCACCTCTTTATTCTGCTTACGTAGGTTTGCAACAGATTCTATTAAGTTATAAATACGCCCTAAAGCAATTGTGCCATCATCCCGCATAATTACATTAGTACCTATTTTTATTACTATTCTTTGGGCATTGGTAATATGTTTTCTTATTGCTTCATCTAATTTATTCATATTAAGTTAGTTAACTGTTTTATTTTCCTAAATCTCCTGCTACTTTAGCGGCTGTTTCAACACCTCGTGCTAGTACAGAACGAATACGTCCATCTTCTAAAGCTAAAATACCAGCAATAGTGCAGCCAGCAGGAGTAGTAACATCATCCTTTAATGCTGCTGGATGCTTGCCTGTAACTAAAACCATTTCTGCCGCGCCTAAAGTCATTTGTGCAACTAGCTCTGTAGCAATACTTCGCGGCAAGCCTCTCATAACTCCGCCATCAGCTAAAGCTTCAATAATTATATAAATAAAGGCTGGCCCGCTTGCAGAAAGTCCTGTAACTGTATCCATATGTTTTTCTTCTAATTCAGCAAAACGCCCCATAGTAGAAAAAATTTCTTTTGCCAATGCTACATGCTCATCTGTTGCTGTAGTTCCTTTTGAAACAACTGTCATACCCTTACCAATAAAACAAGGTGTATTTGGCATTGCTCTTAACACTGGGCAATCTGTTCCTATAATATTTTCTATAAAATTTGTTTTCGTTCCAGCAGCAATAGAAATAACTAATGGATTATGCTTAAGCGCAGATTTTGAAACTAAAGAATTTGCTATTTTTTCAATATCTTTAGGTTTAACAGCCAAAATAACAATATCTGCTTTTTCTGCTACTGCTATATTATCTGTTAAACATTCAATTCCAAGTTCATTTTTAACCTTTTCTGCGTGGGCTTTTGTACGCACAGTAGCGCAAATTTGGTTTGGCTCAACCACTTTAGAGCGCAACAGTCCATTTACTACAGCACGTCCCATTGTCCCTAAACCCAATACAGCTATATTTTTATCAGCTAACATTTGTTCTCCTAAAAACTAAAGTTGTATTAATTAAACTTTTTTTAAATTTAATTAATACAACTAAAAAGTATTACTGTTTCATTGAATCTATTAGAATTTGTGCGACTTCTGGACGGGTAAATTCTACAGGTGGAATTTCTCCTTGTTGCAACATATCTCTTACTTTAGTTCCGCTAAGGAAAACATGATCATTGCTAGTATGTGGACAAGTTTTAGCCGAAGCCATTGCACCACAACGACGGCAAAAGAAAGTATGGTCAAAAAACATAGGTGTAATTGCTAGTGCTGCTGGGTCAAACTCATCAAAAATATAATGAGCATCATATGTGCCATAGTAATTTCCTACGCCGGCGTGATCTCGGCCAACAATAAAATGTGTACAACCATAATTTTTACGCATAATTGCATGAAAAATAGCTTCTCTTGGCCCTGCATAACGCATTGCTGCTGGTAAAACAGAAAGCAAAGTATGTTTTGCAGGATAGTAATTTTCTAGTAAAACTTCATAACAGCGCATCCGAACATCTGCTGGAATATCATCAGATTTTGTTTCCCCAACAAGTGGATGAAGTAACAACCCATCAACAACTTCCATAGCACATTTTTGAATATATTCATGCGCACGGTGTACAGGGTTACGTGTTTGAAAAGCAACTATTCTACGCCATTTCTTTTCAGCAAAAGCCTGTCGGGTTTGTGTTGGAGTAAGCCGATATTCTGGAAAAGAGACATTTAGAGGATGATTTACAACTTTAACATCTCCTGCTAGTAAAACTTCGCCTTGTTTATAGAGCGCGTTAACACCGGGATGTGCTTCTTCTGTTGTGCGGTAAACGTGTTGTGCTTCTTTTTCCTTATCATAAGTATATTTTTCTGTAAGCGTTAATACTGCTAATAAATGCTCTGAAGTTTGATAAAGAGCTATTTCTTGACCTTCTTTATAGCCATCAGCAACTTCTTTGCTAGTAGACAAAGTTATAGGGATTGTCCAGGGCAAACCAGATTTTAAGTGCATATTCTTACAAACACTTTCGTAATCTTGTTGACCCATAAAACCTGTTAAAGGTGAAAATGTGCCAATAGTAATCATTTCCAGGTCTGATACTTCTCTAGCATTTAAGACAATTTGCGGCATATCTTTAGCACGAGAGATTAAGTCTTGTCGTTCTTCGCCCACTACTTCTCTATTAATTAGTTGTCCCCCGTGAGGTTTAATTGTTTCCATTTACTTGCAACCTTCCTTATTAATATTATCTATTAAGAATATTTTCTTATTGGCATTTTTATAAAAGGCCAATAAGCTTTTACAAATAATTTCGCAGGCTCAAACGCTTCTGCAAAACCAATATTTTCAACTGTTTCTGTTTCTAGCTCTAGTTTTTGTGATGCTAAAAATCTTAGGTAAAAAGGCCCTTGGTCAACTTTGTAGGTTTTTTCTATATTTATAATTAAGTTTGTTTCCTTAGAGTTAAGCTTTATTTGGGAAAAATATTCTACTCCCATCAAATCTTTCTTTGGCTTAAATTGATATATAGCTTGATTACAATAAATTGTTTTACCCTCATCATTTAAAACCATCAAAAAAGCTTCTGGCTCATTATTATTTTCAATAATGTAGTAAATTACTGTTTGCTCTTTGGGATGAACACGTCCCCAATGCCATCTTTTCATATCCTTGTGCATTGGTTGAGAGCCATAATTGTGATCATGATAGCCAATTGCTTGCAAAGCGATTTTACGTTTTTTAATTAATCCAGTAATAGTCAACTCTCCGTGAACTTGGCAGCGAGGCGCGACACAATTCCAAATATGTTCACTTGTTTTTGACGGCCAATTTATAGAAGGGAAAAACTCTGGCTTAAAAGCTATTTCTCCCTCTACTTTTCTACCCCAAAGAGCTAAATCATTGATTTTAATCAAAAAACCTTGCTCTTGATCATAAGTTAGTAAATTATTTCCTACTTTGACATCCACTTTACTTTCAGAAGCAAAAAAATTTTTACTAGTATATTCACTTAATATATAGGCTATGGGGCGAGCATTTTCATAAAGACAAAAGTAAAAAGCTACATGGTTGCTAGGATCTGCTAAGCCTTTTCCTTCCTCTAATTGGACAATTTTTTCATTATAATAAGGAGAAAAAGGTAGACCATAAAAAAAAGTGACTACAAAACTATAACCATTATCTGCAATGGCATCAAAATACCACCATTCATAAGAACTATTGCCTAATTTATGCCAAACATCATCACTAAGATCAGAGATAATTTTCATAAACAAATTAAGAAGATAAAAGCCTGTAAGAATTATTTCTTACAGGCTTTTAAGCAAAATCTTTATTTAACTTAATAATTTATAAGCTAGAACCAGCACTTGCACTTTTATGATGTACTGGTGTTTCTGATGGTTTAACAGCCTTTTCATCTTTAGCTGTTGTGGTTTGACCATTAGATTTTAATACTTCTAAAGCTTTCTTTAACTGAACATCATCGGCTGTAGGCTTTTCAATAGGTAGTTGTGGGCTTTCTACTTTAGCTTGATCATCTTCTTCTGCTTCATTATCTTCTGGTAGAATTTCTTCTGCTACAACTGCTTTTGCTTCAACTGTTGGAATAATTCCTGGGCTTTCCTTTAGAAAAGCTACCCCACTTGGATCAGCATATCTACTAATAGTTAGTAACATTGCAGAGCCATTTTTTAATTCAAATAATTTCTGTGTTGAACCTGCTCCAAAAGTCTTTTCACCAACAAGTTCACCACGTTTATTTCCTAAAATCGCGCCTGCAATTACTTCACCTGCATTTGCTGTACTACGATCAACTACTAAAGCAATTTGACCATTAAAAATAGCTTTGCTTGCATCAGCTTCAAAGGTTTTTTCTACAGCATTTTTATGGCCTATAACTTTTGCAAGTGTACCAGATTTAACAAATAAATTTGCTACCTCTACACCTGTTTCAATCGAACCATTAGCAGCACCACGCAAATCTAAAACTAGCTTTTGCATACCTTTACTTTGAAGTTCTGCTAATTGTTTTTTAATTTCTGCTGCTTTGCCATCAGCTAAAGAAGTAACTTTTAGGTAAGCAATGCCTGATTCTAAAATATTAGATTCAATTGCAGGTTGGTTTACAACTGCACGTTTAATTTTGGTTTTATAGGCACGGCCACGACGAAAAACTTTTAATTCAAGTTCTGAAGCCGCTTGTCCTGATAATAGTTCTTCTGCATCATATAGGGTGATATCTCTAGTCGGTAAAGTATCAATATACTCTATAAAATCTCCTGCTCTTAGTCCGGCTTGCTCTGCTGGTGAGCCTTTTAAGGCAGAAACAACATAAATATAGCCTGATACTTTAGAAATAATCATACCTGCGCCAGCTAAATCTGTACGGGGGGAATTAAATTTCTTTACTTGTTCTGGACTTAGGTAAGCACTATAAGGGTCTAACCCATCAGCTAAACCACGTAATGCACCGATTTTAACTTTTTCTAAATCTGGCTCATCAACATAATCACGTACAATATGACGTAGGACTTCACTAAAGATCCGCATTTGTACATAAGGATCCCCTTTAGCAAAAACGTCCTTATGAACTGAAAGAAAGCCGCCAACTACAGCATAGAATGCTATGGCAGCCGATAAAGCAACAATAAGAAGTTTTCCTTTTAGCGACATTCGCCCCCCTAAAGAAAATAGGTTTTTAATTATCAAAATTAATATAAGTTTTTGATGCAGTTATCAAATAAGCTGTTGTGCTTAATTTGGTAGAGTGCTGCCCTGATAATACACCATCAACAAGCTTAGCTGCAAGATTTGAAAAATTATTAATTTCCTACCTGTCCTTATAAAGAGCTATCCAAATTAGTTAACTCTTTGCTAAGTTGCCAAAGCCTTTTAGCTATCCCTTCATCATAAGAAATAGGTTTAGAGTTATGTTGCTTTTTCTTAATAAAATATTTGCCTGTCACCACTTGAACTTCTGTAGAACTAGCTAAATAAATGCTAGTTTCTGCTCCTTCTTTATCACTAATAGAAAATATTTTTAAGTATAGTTGTATAAGCTTTCCAATTAGTCCTTTATTATTTATTCCAAAATTTGTACCTACTACCCCAGGATGTAGCGCGTTAGCAGTAATTTTTGTTTTAGATAATTTTCGAGCTAACTCATAGGTAAATAACACATTAGCTAATTTAGACTGGCAATAAGCTCCCCAACCAGAATATTTTTTCTCCTTGTAAGTTTTCAAAATCAATATTTCCATTTTCATGCGCTACAGAAGATACATTAACTACTCTAGCCGCCTGACTAGCTTTTAAGCTATCTATTAGTAAATTTGTAAGTAGAAAATAATTTAAGTGATTTAAGGCCCAGGTCATTTCAATATTATCTGGGCTTAACTCACGAGATAAAAATAAGCCTCCTGCGTTATTGACCAGTACGTCTAGCCTAGGGTAGGAGCCAGTAAATTGTTTAGCTAGTTTATGAATTTCTTTTTGACTAGTTAGATCTGCTGCAATAAAATCGACTTCGCTATTAGCAGTAAGTTTTTTAATTTCTTCTACAGTAGAAGCACATTTTTCTTTACTTCGGCTAACTATAATAACTTTTGCACCTTGTTTAGCTAAACTTTGAGCCGTTACTTTTCCAATTCCAGATGTAGCTCCGGTGACAAGACAAATTTTTTCTGCCATTGGTTTAGAAGAAGAACTCATAAAATTTTCCTGAATTAATAATTATGCACCTAGTAAATACTCTTAACTCATTATCAAATCATCCTGATAAATTAAAGTGGGATCAAAAATATTTAGCTACAACAAAAATTAATTTTCTACCCCACCCAATTTTAGATGAGTTAACTAAATTATCTTTACCTTCGGCACCTGTTCTAGAATTAGCTTGTGGATTATCTGGCAATGTTTTATCACTAGCAAGCCTAGGCTACAATGTTGTAGGAATAGATATTTCCGAAGTAGCATTGCAGTTACTATCTAAAGTCGCTAGGGAAAAAGTTTTAGAGTCAAAAATAACACTTTTACAAGCAGATTTGTCCCACTGGCAAGCGGAAAAAAACTCTTTTTCGCTAGTTTTGGGACTAAAATATTGGGACAGGTCTTGTTTTCTATCTGCTTGTAAGTCAGTAATTAAAGGCGGTTTTATTGCTTGGGAAACTTTTAATCAAAAACATTTGTGTTATCATCCCTCCTTTCGTTCTGAGTGGTGTTTAGAAGGTGATGAACCAAGAAAATATTTGCCAAAAAACTTTTCTGTATTGATAGAACAAGACATTGATAATGGGCAAAATGCTACTCGTCGTCTAATAGCAAAACATTATTAAACTAATAAATACTCTTAAGGAGCAATATTAAAGCTATGAAATATATGAACTTAGGGCGTTCTGGTTTGCAAGTCTCTAGAATTTGTTTGGGTTGTATGACTTTTGGTAGCAAAAAATGGCGCGAATGGGTACTAGAAGAAGAAGATTCCCGCCCTATTATTAAAAAAGCTTTAGATTTAGGAATTAACTTTTTTGATACAGCTAATATGTATTCTCTAGGTGTAAGCGAAGAAATTGTTGGACGTGCCTTAAAAGATTTTGCCCATAGAGATGAAATAGTATTAGCTACAAAAGTATTTTTCCCTATGAATGAACTTCCAAATCAAGGTGGGCTGTCTCGTAAACATATTTTTGCTTCTATAGATGCTTCTCTTAAAAGACTAGGAACAGATTATGTAGATCTTTATCAAATTCATCGTTGGGACTATAACACACCAATTGAAGAAACTATGGAAGCACTTAATGATTTAGTCCGGGTGGGAAAAGTCCGTTACCTTGGAGCTTCTAGTATGTTTGCATGGCAATTTGCCAAAGCAATTTATCTGGCTAAATCAAAAGCTTGGAGTAATTTTATTAGCATGCAAAATCATTATAATTTAGCCTATCGTGAAGAAGAAAGAGAAATGCTTCCTTTATGTAAAGAAGAAGGTATTGGAGTCATTCCTTGGAGTCCGCTGGCTAGAGGAGTGCTTTCTGGAAATCGTTCTAAAGATGGTCAAAGTAAAACCCTTAGAGGAGAAACAGACGATTTTTCTAAAAAACTTTATAATCTTGCATCAGACTTTGATATTGCAGATAGGGTAGCTCAAATAGCTGCAAATAAAAATGTTAGCCCAAGTCAAATAGCAATTGCTTGGCTTCTAAACAAACCCTCAGTTGTGTCACCAATAATTGGAGCAAGCAAAGTATCACAGCTAGAAGACATTGTAGCTTCCTTAGATATTAGTTTAACAAATGAAGAAGAAAGCTTTTTAGAAGAACTATATCAACCCCATAATATTTTGGGACATAGTTAATCAATTAATTTTTATTTAACAGCTTGATTTTTTGCCTTAAATTGTGCATTCATGGTGTTAAACAAAAAATCCAAAACTGGTAAGATCAAAAAATCTTCTGTTATCAAAAATTTTCAGAAAAGCTAATTTTTTCATATTTTTACCCAGTTAAAGCTTATGTTATACTCTGACATTTAAATCAACTTGAGCTATCAAGGAGTTTATCTTTAATGACTGAACAAACTGAACAACTAGCAAGCGGCAGTGTCCTGGCTAACAGATACACTATAGTAAAATGGCTTGGTGGTGGTGGGATGGGCAATGTTTATCTTGCAACGGACAAGCATTTAGCTGAAGCTCAACGCGCTGTAAAAGAAATGATAGGCAAATTTCCTGATGAAGCATCCCGTAAAAAAGCTGTAGAAGACTTTAAACGTGAATCTAGCGTACTTTCAAACTTAGAACATCCATCTATCCCTACAGTTTTTGACTACTTTGCTGCTGGAGAAGGCCGCTACTATTTGGTCATGAAATACATCCAAGGCCGGGATTTAGAACAAGAATTAAAATCCTCAGAAACCGGCTACCTACCTGAAGCTATCGTAGTTGATTGGGCCATTCAGCTTTGTGATGTGTTTGATTATATTCATAACCTTGATCCTCCTATTATTTATCGTGATATGAAACCTGCTAACGTAATGCTAGATACTAAACTTAAGAGGGTTATGCTAGTAGACTTTGGTATTGCTCGAACAGTTACACCGGCTCAAAAGAATGTAACTGCAATTGGAACAATGGGTTATGCACCTCCAGAACTTTTTGCAGGCAAAGTTGAACCTCGTTCAGATCTTTATTCACTTGGTGCAACAATGTTTCATCTGTTGACAGGAGAAGATCCACAATCAAATCCTTTGCTACTTTTTGACTTTTCCCGTTTTCCTCGACCAATGCAAATTAATCCTAAATTAACTAAAGGGATTGATGAAATAATTGGTAAATGTGTTTCACATAAACCTGTAGATCGTTTTAAGTCTGCTGCTGAAATGAAAAAAGCCTTAGAAAGACATAGGTATAATTTAGAAAATGCAGAAATAATTACCGAGGAAAAACCTGTAGAAGGGATGCTTAAAATTATTCATAGCATTTCTGGTGCTTCATTTTCCTTTTATATTAAAAAGGAAGCTAATTTAATTGGTCGTAATGATCCTGCTCGTGGAATTACTCCAGAAATTGACTTAGGACAATTTGATAGCTCTGGTAAAATTTCCCGTCGCCATGCAATGGTTCATTTTGATGGTAAAGATTTCTTTATTGAAGACTTAGGGAGTGCTAATGGTAGTATGTTAAATGGTGCAGTTTTACCAGCACAACAACGTAAAAAACTTAATCCAGGGGATCAAGTTTATTTAGGTGAAACAGTTCTTGAATTTACATTTAAGTAATTATATTTGGTTATTATAGCAATAATAAAAAAGAGTAGTAATTAGTTACTACTCTTTTTTATTGTTAAAATTGTCACTTCTGGTGGAACACAAAATCTTATAGGAATAATACTAGTACCTACACCACTACCTACAAAAAGATTTTTGTTATTTTCCTTAACATGCCCAATAGCATAGCGTTCACCATATTTAGAAGGAACTATAGGTCTACCCAATAAAGGAAGTTTTACCTGTCCACCATGAGTATGACCAGCCAAAGTTAGGCTTATTTGCTCTGGAACTTCAGGAAAAATATCTGGATTATGTGTTAAAAGCAAAATGGGGTTATCGTCTTTAGTTTCTTCTAAAGTCTTATTTAAGTCTACTTTTCTTGTCCAAAAATCTGCTAGACCGGCTAACCAAATATTTTTTTCATTTTTACTAAAACTAATTGAACTATTTTCTAAAACAATAATTCCAACATCTTGCAAAGCTTTTCTTACACGTTCTCCGTTATACCACCAATCATGATTACCTAAAATAGCTACTATTTTTTCTGCCTTTAAGCCTTTTAATAGTTCTGCAATTGGTTCAGGCTCAATAAATTGGCCTCCTTTTACCTTTGTACTTACTAAATCTCCTAGAATTAGTACTAAATCAACTTTTTCTTTATTCGTTTCTGCTACTAAAAAAGAGAGTTTTTCCAAATTTATATGAGGTGAACCAACATGCAAATCTGTTAAAATAGCGATTTTTAAGCCGTCATGTTCTTTATGCCAATTCTCTAGCTTTATCTCAACTTTTTTAATTGCCAAACTATTAGGCTCAAACCAAAATGCCCAACTAGCTAAGATAAAACCTAATAAAACAAAGATTATTATAAATACCATAAATAGTTTTTTAATCCTTATTCTAATTAACTTTTTCTTAGTTAAAATTTCTAGTAGTTCATTTTTAGTTAACTCATTAGCCATAAACAAGTTAGTCTGATTTTTTAGGAACAAATTTTAGAGACACAGAATTAATACAATAGCGTAAAAATGTAGGTGCTGGGCCATCTTCAAAAACATGCCCTAGATGAGCATCACATTTGCTACAAGTTATTTCTTCTCTAACCATAAAATGGCTATAGTCTTTTTCTACATGCACACTGTCTTGTGTAATAGGCTGCCAAAAACTAGGCCAACCGCTACCAGAATTATACTTAGCATCAGAATTAAATAATTCATTACCACAACAACTACATAAATAAGCTCCTTCAGCTTTATTATAGTAATATTCCCCAGAAAAAGGTGGTTCTGTGCCTTTTTTACGACAAACTTGGTATTGTTCAGGGCTTAATTCTTTTTTCCATTCAGAATCTGATTTGTTAATTTTATCAGACATAAGTAACTTACTCCTTAAAATTAATTATTTTTTTCCTTGAGCAATTTTCATTGCTTCAGGTAAACGTCTTAGATAAAGCATTGCTAGGGTGCCTAGTATTGGGCCTGGAGCTAGTATAACAAAGGCATATTGCCAGCCAACAATTTTTTCCAAAACTCCTACTAATTTAATAGAAACCATAGTAAGTAAAAAGCCTAGGCAAGTTTGTAGTGTCAATGCAGTCCCAATATATTCAGCCTCGCCAAGTTCAGTAACACAAGTAGAAAACTGTGCTGAATCTGCCACAACACTAGCCCCCCAAATAATAGCCAGAATTATTAGCCAAACAGGATTAGCATTAAAAAGTAGTCCAATAGTTAAACAACACAGTCCGCTAATTACCATAGCTAAAGAAGTTACTAAAGTTCTACCAACTCTATCAGCTAAAAAACCAGCCCCAACACAGCCTAAAGCACCGGCCCCAATAACTAAAAAAGACCCATATTCGGCCCATCTGTTTTCTTGTCCTTGAAAACTAGCTCTTAACATTATTGGCAACCAAGTCCACATTGCATAAAGTTCCCACATATGACCCAAATAGCCTAAGTTCGCTAGTCTAACACCTCGATTACCAATAATTTTTCTTACTTGCTTAAAATCAAATTTTGCTGGAGCTAAAGCATAAGGCCCATCAGCAACAAAAAATAGTACAATCAATGCCCCAAAAGCAGCCAAGAAAGAAACCATCACTCCATTATGCCGCCAGCTTTCAAACCCTATAGCATTAATTAGATAGGGAAAAGCTTTTCCTAAAGTTAAGGCTGCAATTAAAACTCCAATAGCTAAACCTCGCCCAGCACGAAACCAACTTGCCATTATTTTCATTGCTGGCGGGTAAACTCCAGCTAAACAAACTCCTGTTAAAAACCTTAGCATTATTGCCAAACTAGCATCATTAGCAAACAGAGCTAAAACAAAATTAAAGCTTGCTCCAAGTAAAGCACTAATAACTAGAAAACGACGAGTGTTAATAATGTCTGACAAGTTAAATAAAGCACTAAAGAGCGTTCCAACAACAAAACCAAGTTGTACTGCTAAAGTTAGCCATGTAGACTGAGATTCTGTAAGCTTCCATTCAATTTGTAAAGCAGGCAACATAGCAGCAGTACTAAACCAAAGCGTCATCCCTAGAAGCTCTGCAATTGATAGTAAGGCTAAGGTTTGCCATTGTTTAGTATTTTCACTCATAAATGTTTTATAAATTGGGGAATTTTCCGCAGCTACTAATTGCGAAATTTTTCTTGAATAAAGATATTTGCGCATTATAACTCAGTTAAGTAGTTGTTTTAAGTCTTGGCATATATTTTGCTGAAAACTAAGTTAATAAAATTAGATAAAATTAGGGTCAATAAACTTAACAGTGCTAAAAACCTGATTGCACTAACAATTAAGGAGTCCTTATGGCAGTTTTAATTGCTACGGATGGATCCCCTTGTAGTGATCTTGTTATTGAAAAAGTAGCTATGCGTCTATGGCCTATTGATAGCGAGTTTCGTATCATTTCTGTACTTGAACATTCTGCACTTGGTTCAATTAGTGTTGGTGAGTATTCTTTAAAACTCAGTGAAATGTGGGAAGAAGTACGAGCTAGTACCAAACTTATTGCAGAAGCAGCAGCAGATACTTTATCTAGTAAAGGATTGAAAGCTTCTTATGTAATTTGTGAAGGTATTGCAGCAGAACAAATCATTAATGAAGCAAAAGAATGGGGAGCAGATTTAATTATGCTTGGAACTCATGGAAGAAAGGGACTAACTAAATTCTTACTTGGTTCAGTTGCTCAAAAAGTAGCAATTCATGCTCCTTGTTCAGTTGAAATTGTTCGTAAAGTGCAAACACCCACAAAATAACCTCCGACCTAATCATATAACCTAAGTAACTAAACCATTTAATTAATAAGAAAGGCTAAGGGTAAAAATATGAAAATCTTAATTGGCTATGATGGATCGGAAGCTTCTACAGCAATGTTAGATGATTTAAGACTAGCAGGTTTACCTAATGATACAGAAGCATTAGTTATAGCTGTTGCAGAAATGTGGCTGGTTCCACCGCCTAGCTATGGACTAGCACAAACAGAGTTTACAGATACTTTTCAACTTGATGTTCGATTGGCAACAGAAACAGCAGAAAAAGCTGTAGAGCGACTAAAAACATTATTTCCTGGATGGACAATTTCACTAGAAACGGCTATTGGCGCACCTGCTAGAGAAATTCTTAAAAAAGCGGAAAGCTATCATCCAGATCTAATTATTGTTGGTTCACAAGGTTTATCAGCAGTTGGAAGATTTTTTCTTGGCAGTGTTTCACAAAAAGTAGCTACAGAGGCTCATACTTCTGTTCGCATTGCTCGCGGACGTGTTCAAGAGAGTGATGAGCCTGCAAGAATTGTTATTGCTGTTGATGGCTCGCCTGAATCAAATGCTGCTATTCGCTCAGTTGCAAATCGCAATTGGAATAAAGGCTCTGAAGTAGTTTTACTAACTGCTACTGGAAATATTGAGCCTAAAGACTATAAAGCTATTTTAGGCTTTGTTGATTCTTCTGACTCTAAACCTGAAGTTAAGGCTGAAGCTGACCAATTATCTAGCATTAAACAAGTGCTAGAACAAGCTCTTGAAGCTCAGCTAAAAGCTAACGGATTAAGCGTTTCTACTATAATTAGAACAGGTGATCCTCGTAAAGTTATCTTAGAAGAAGCAGAAGGTTGGGGTGCAGATAGTATTTTTATTGGCTCAAGAGGCTTTGGTAAGATTAAAAGATTACTTTTAGGTAGTGTTTCTACTGCTATAGCTTCTCGCGCTCATTGCTCAGTTGAAATTGTTCGTCTACCAGAAGAAGCTAAATAATCATTTGTTTTATTATTCTGGGAGTGCGGGCATCTTGCCTAAATACAAGATGTTCGCACTTTAGAATAATAATCATTGTACGATTGCGTACATTTTTTTGACCGGATCTGTACAACTTAAAATCAAGTAATTACTAGAACTGCTATTAAATCCATTAGTTACCCTTTGGTACACACCTTGCAGTTATTATCAATATCTCTATAAAAATTTTTATTTTTATTTAACTTTGCGGAGATATTAACAATGGATCTTCCACTTGATCAAGACTATAAAAGTAGGCAAATAGCGCGTCAAATCCTAGGTTCTTTACTGGTAATTTCTTTAGTAGTAGGAATTTTTTCTTTTGCTTGGAATTGGCTTACACCTACGATTAAACGTGTCCGCATCCGTACAGCATCAGTTGATCGAGGTGCGATGCAGTCAACTATTAGTGCTTCAGGTGTTATTTTACCTGAATTTGAGCAAGTTATTTCTAGTCCAATTGATGCTAGAGTGCTAAAAATTCTTAAACGTCCCGGAGATAAAGTAGCTAAAGATGAAGCGATTTTACAACTAGACACTAATGCTTCTATTTTAGCTTTAGAAAAAGTTAATCAAGAACTTTCCTTAAGAGAAAATCGACAAGAAAAAGCTAAACTAGCATTAAATGAAAAAATTAGCCAACTTCAAAGCCAAGTAAAACTTAAAGAGCTTGATAGAGAAGCCTTAAAAAATCAAGCCCAACAAAACCAAAAACTCTTCCAGCAAGGTCTTTTAGCAGAAAATCTTTATAGACAATCAGAACTTTTAGCCGCCAAAGCATCAATTGAGCTAGAGCAACTAGAAGAAGCAAAATTAAATGCACAACAAGCAAATAACACAGAAATAGCTGGCTTAAAGTTAGAAACCGACATTTTAAGAAAAGAGCGTGACGAAGCAACACGACTCTTAGAACTTGCTACAACTCGTGCTAACAGCGATGGAGTAATAACTTGGGTTGTACTAGAAACAGGTGCAACCATCCGCAAAGGTGATGTAATTGCTAGAATTGCCGACCTAAAAAGCTATCGTGTTGAAGCTACTACTTCAGATATTCATGCCAAAGAAATTTCAGTTGGACAAAAAGTTAAAGCAAAAATAAATGATGATTATTTGTCAGGCTTTATTGCTAGTGTTTTACCAACTATTAAAGATGGTGCAATTACTCTAGCTATTAGTTTAGAAGATAAAACTAGCTCGCTACTACGTGCTAATTTAAGAGTAGATGTCCTAATAATTGCTAGTGAAAAAGATAGCGTTTTAAGAATAAGAAAAGGCCCATTTGTTAATGGTGATGGCAAACAAAATGTTTTTGTTGTTCGCGGCGAACTTGCAATAAAAGTGCCTGTCACAATTGGAATAGCTAATTTTGATACTTATGAAGTAGTAGACGGCTTATTAGAAGGTGATGAAGTAATTATCTCTGATATGCGCGACTACCTACATTTAGCAGAAGTAAAACTAGAGTAAAAACAACCTCCAGCATTATTAAATTAGGAGATTAATTAAATGATCAAATTAGAAAATATTGAAAAAGTTTACCGTACTTCTCGCGTTGAGACTGTAGCCCTGATGAATGTTAATTTAGATGTTAAAGAAGGCGAGTTTATTTCTGTAATGGGGCCTTCGGGCTGTGGCAAAAGCACTTTGCTAAATTTAATAGGGCTGCTAGATGCTCCAAGCAAGGGGCAAATTTTTATCAATGAAAAGGCTGTAACTAGCTATCAAGACAAGTATTTAGCTAATGTTAGAAATCAGGAAATAGGCTTTATTTTCCAAAGTTTTCATCTAGTTAATGACTTAACCGTAGTTGACAACGTAGAAATCCCTCTGCTTTACCGTAAACTTTCTAACTCACAACGTCGGCAAATGGCACTTAAAGCTTTAGATCACGTTGGTTTAAGCTCACGGGTTTTTCATTTTCCTTCCCAACTTTCAGGCGGACAACAACAACGAGTAGCAATTGCAAGGGCAATTGTTGGACGACCTAAAATTTTACTAGCCGATGAGCCAACCGGAAACCTTGATAGCAAAATGGGTGAAGAAATTATGAATTTGCTGATAGGTCTTAATGAAGAAGAAAAAACAACTATTGTAATGGTTACTCATGATAAGCGTATGGCGGAAAGAACTAAGCGAATTGTACGCATTTTTGACGGTCGCCAAGTTAGCTAACCCTTGATTATTAAACAAAATAACAAGAAATATAAAGAGAGGCAGAAATGTTAAAGAACTATGTAAAAATTGCTTTTCTAGTGCTTAAACGAAGAAAATTTTTTACTTTTATTAGCCTATTTGCTATTAGTTTTACTTTGGTAGTTTTAATTGTTGTTAGTTCAATTTTTGACCATGTGCTTGCACCAATGGCTCCAGAAATAAATAAAGATCGTAGTTTAACAATGTTTTTTGCTGAAATTAAGGGAAAAGACTCCATTTGGAATGGTAATCCTGGGTATAAACTGCTAAATGATTATGCTAGAAACCTGCCAGGTGTTGAGTTAATGAGCATTCATTCAGAATCTAGCCCAGCAATTTCTTATGTACGAGGTCAAAAAATTGTTTCTGCTCTTAAACATACAGATGGAGAGTATTGGAAAATACTACAATTTAAGTTTTTAGCTGGAAGCCCAATCACAACCGAAGATGAGAAAAATGCTAATTTTGTTGCAGTAATAAACCAAAATACCCAAGAAAAGTTTTTCCCTGGTCAAAGTGCTGTTGGTCAACAAATAGAAGTTGATGACCAAAAATTTCAAGTTGTTGGTGTGGTGGAAAATGTCTCTCAACTACATAATTCAGCTTATGCAGATATTTGGGTGCCACTATCTACTAGTAAAAATGCTGCTTATAAAACTGAATTAATGGGTAGTTGCATAGCTACTCTACTAGCAAAAAGCAGGGCTGATTTTCCAGCAATAAAAGCTGAAATTGCTGCACGAATGAAAACAGTTGAGTTTCCTACAGAACTTAAGAAGGAATACGAGCAAATAAGTTGCTTTGCTGATACAGCTTTAGAAGTTCTTTCTAGAGAAGCTTTCAATTCTGTAGAAGCTAATCCCAATCCAAGCCGTTTTATAGGCATTTTGCTTGGCCTTATGACTCTATTTATGCTACTGCCAGCAATTAACTTAATTAATATTAACGTTAGTAGAATCTTAGAGCGAGCATCTGAAGTTGGTGTACGAAAAGCTTTTGGGGCTTCGTCTCGAACACTTGTAGCACAATTTATTACAGAAAATTTGATTTTAACCTCCCTAGGTGGTTTGCTAGGTTTTGTTGGCTCAATGTTAACCTTACAGCTTATTAACCATAGCTCTATTATCCAATATGGAAGTTTCCAAGTTAACTATAGAGTTTTCTTTTATGGAATAATTATTACAGTATTTTTTAGCTTATTTTCTGGAGTTTATCCAGCTTGGCGAATGTCTAAACTTAACCCTGTAGAAGCGTTGAAAGGCGGTAGTTTAAGATGATTAAGCAACTTTTTAAGATTGTTTGGAATAGAAAACGAGCTAATTTTTTAATTATATTAGAAGTTTTTATTTCCTTTTTAGTAGTATTTGCTGTAATGGCGTTTGGAGTTTACTTTGTAGATATTTATACTTATCCTCTAGGATTTACTTATCAAGATGTTTGGTCAGTTAGAATAAATAGAGGTGCATATAGTTCAGATGAGGATAAGCTTAAACAAATAGAAGTAATTAAACAGCTTATGCAATCAGCAAAAGAATTTTCAGAAGTTGAATCAATTGCAGGTGTTAATACAAATGTTTTTGACAATAGCGAAAGTATATCCTCTTTTGATTATGCAGGTAAAAAGCATGAACCATCTGTAAATTTTGTTACAGATGATATGGCTAAAGTCTTGGATATAAAACTTTTAGAAGGTAGATGGTTTAGTAAAGATGATGACGCAGAATCTACAATACCAATAATAATTAACCAAAAACTAAGCCAAGAGCTTTTTGCTAATGAATCTCCTATTGGTAAAGTTATAAATATGGGATCAAAAGAAGAACTTTATAAAATAGTGGGTTTAGTTTTAGATTTTCGAGACGATACAGAACTTGTAGCTCCAAAAAGCTACATACTTATACGCAATAATATCAACATCAAAGACGCTTCAAGTATACGAATGCGATTTGTACCAAATTTTATTATTAAACTTCGTCCAGGAACAACCGCAGCTTTTGAAGAAAAACTAGCAAGAAATTTTCTTTCTATTGCTAAGGATTGGTCTTTTAATATACAAACACTAGAAGACTTGCGTAATAAAAAAATAAAGGGGATTTTATCGCCAGTTTTAGCAGTTGCTATAGTTGCAGTTTTTCTAATGATCATGGTTGCATTAGGGCTTAGTGGAGTGCTTTGGCAAAACGTCACTCAACGAATCAAAGAAATAGGCTTACGTCGGGCCAATGGTGCAACAAGAGGAAAAATTTATTACCAAATTCTAGGAGAATTGCTAGTAATAACTTCTATTGCCTTAACAGCAGGCACTATAATTGTGATTCAGTTTCCGCTGCCTGGCTTTTTTGATTTTGTTACAGCTAAAGTTTATATAATTACAATTTTGTTGTCCTGTGGAATAATTGCTTTATTAACTATTATTTGTGGATTATATCCAAGTTCTTTAGCAGCACGTATTCCACCAGCAGAAGCACTACATTATGAATAATTTTAATTATTTATATTAGGTTTATTTATGAATAAGACAATTTTGATTATAGATGATGACCAATCTGTAACCACGTCTCTAGCATTATTGCTTAAACAAGCGGGTTATCGCTCAAAATCTGCCTATTCAATAAATGAGTCATTAGAAAAACTTGATAAAGAAAAATTTGACCTTGTTTTACAAGATATGAATTTTTCACGGAAAACCACTGGTGAAGAAGGCTTAGACTTACTTTCAGAAATTAAGCTTAAGTATCCTTCTTTACCAGTAATTTTAATGACTGCTTGGGGTTCAATTTCTTTGGCTGTAAAGGGAATGCAGGCAGGAGCAACAGATTTTATTACAAAACCTTGGACTAACCAGCAATTAATACAATCAATTAGAACTGTTTTAGAACTCGCAGACGCAAGCCGAGAACCGCTAAAGAAAAAAGCCATTAGCCGAGAGGAGTTAGCCGCTAACTATAATTTAAGCAAGTGTTTAGGTGAAAACACTGCTCTATTGCAGGTGTTAGAAATCGCTAGCCGAGTTAGTGCTACAGATGCTTCAGTTTTAATTACAGGTGAAAGCGGAACAGGCAAAGAAGTTTTAGCCGAAGTCATACATCAAAATAGCAATCGCCGCAATAAGCCTTTTATTAAGGTTAATTTAGGAGCAATCCCAGTTACACTTTTTGAAAGTGAAATGTTTGGACATGTTAAAGGTGCTTTTACTAGTGCGATGCAAAACCGCAAAGGACGTTTTGAGCTAGCTGATGGAGGAACAATTTTTTTAGATGAAATTGGAGATTTAGACCCTAATTCACAGGTTAAACTGTTACGCGTCCTCCAAGATCGTACCTATGAAGTGTTAGGATCAAGCCGAACACAAACCGTAGATGTAAGAATTATTGCTGCTACTAACCGACCTTTAACAGAACTAGTAACTAAGGGGCTATTTCGAGAAGATTTGCTTTATCGACTAAATTTAATTTCACTGCATTTGCCTGCTCTTCGTGAACGATCAGACGATATTGCACTGCTAACAAAGCATTTTATAAAAACAATTGGAGCAAATTACTATCGTGCAGATTTAACAGTTAGCCAGGACGCGCTTAAGTGGCTTCAAGAACTGCCTTGGCCGGGAAATATTCGCCAACTGCGCCATGTTATTGAGCGAGCAATTTTAATCACTAATAATCAAACCTTGCAAAAAGAAGATTTTGCTTTTTCCTTAGATCTTGAACAACGTGAACTAGAAAAAGCAAAAACTAGCGATGCGTTGCCAGATGTTGGAAGTATGACTTTAGATGAAATAGAAAAAGCAATGATACTAAAGAGCTTAAAACATCATTCAGGAAATATTTCTAAAACTGCTGAATCTTTAGGGCTTACAAGAACTTCTTTATATCGCAGATTTGAAAAATACGGGATTAAAGTTTGACGCTACGCACCAAATTTATTTTGTATTTATTGCTACTTCACACTGTCTTTGTCGGGCTGTCTTTAGCCGTCTTTTTCTTCTACCCTATTTGGCTATTTTTCCTAGAAAGCTTATTTTTAATCACCCTACTTTATGGATTGCGCTTAATTAACTCTTTTTTTGGTAGCTTAAATTTAATTAAAACAGGAACAAAATTTATTGCTGAACAGGATTTTACATCTCGTTTTCCTGAAGTTGGACAAGAAGAAATTGACCAGCTAATTAACGTTTATAATAAAATGATTGACCAACTAAAAAATGAACGAATTCAACTACAAGAGCAAAACTTTTTTTTAGATAAAATTTTGGCTGCCTCGCCTTCAGGAATTTTAATTTTTGATTTTGATGGAAAAATTAGTTCTGCTAACCCTAGTGTAGAGAAGATTTTACAAAATGCAAAACAAGATTTAATAGGAAAAAGCTTAGAAGAGCTAAATAAACCTTTTTGCCAAGTTTTACCAGAAATAGACACCTATCAAGCCAGCATTATCTCTTTAGCCGCAGGTAGACGTATTAAATGCCAACGTCTAGAGTTTTTTGACCGAGGTTTTCCAAGACATTTTTTCTTACTTCAAGAGCTAACCGAAGAATTACAACAATCAGAAAAAGCAGCCTATGAAAAGCTAATTCGTATGATGTCGATGAGGTTAATAATTCAATTGCTGCAACAAATTCGCTGCTAAATTCCTGTCTTAATTATAAGGATCAATTAAATTTAGATGACCAAGAAGATTTTGAAACAGCATTAAAAGTTATTATTTCCCGCACTGCACAACTTAACACTTTTATGAATAGCTTGGCTGAAGTTGTACGCTTGCCTAATCCAAAACTCTCCGCCACAAATGTTAAAGAACTGCTAGAAACCCTAGAAATTCTTTTGCGCTCAGAATGTCAAAAACGCTCTATTGATTGGCATTGGGAAATAGTAAAAAATCTTAAGCCTGTTGAAATGGATAAAATTCAAATGCAGCAAGTTTTTGTTAATATCTTAAAAAATGCTATTGAAGCAATTGAAAACAAAGGCTCTATTACAATTAAATTAGGTGAAAATGATCAGGGCAGTTTTGTCACGATTATTGACACTGGCAAAGGCATTTCATCTGAAGTACAAGCAAAGCTTTTTACTCCATTTTTTACTACTAAAGACAATGGTCAAGGAATAGGTTTAATGTTAGTAAAAGAAATACTAAGCAACCACCATTTTAGCTTTTCTTTAGAAAGCGATATAGGCGGGCCAACACAATTTACAATATTTTTTCAAAACCATTAACTTGCTAGCTGTTTGGTATTTTTACGCCTTTTGTATATTTTTTCCAAAAATCAGATTTATAAATTTCTACATCTTTTTTCATAGGCTTGCCCTTAAAACTTTCTAATATATCGCCTGATAAAAGTCTTCCATCTATAGGGCAAAGAACTTCATCAGTAGACTTTGCAAATGTAAAAATTTCTGTGCAAGAAATCGTTTTTTCATCTTTTTCATGTGTTTGCATTTCATGGTCATTAAGGCCATCAAAAGTATATTTGTACTCACTTTGACAAATTATTTTTTCTGTGTCTTCTTGATAAGTTCCAAGATAGCCAACAACTTTTTTTATATGATCTCCCCAGTCAGAAGAATAAATTTCGGTAAAAAACTTAAATTTACCTTGGTGTTTATTTTCTGCTTCAAGCTCTAAATAAACCTGGTCACAAGCATTTTTTGTTGGCTCATTTTCTGGAAAATATCTAACAATTGCATAAATTTGTTTGCTCATAATTTAATTTTTCCTAATTGATTTTACTCTTATCTAATTAAATACAATATTTTAGAAGAAACTTCTAAGATTTTCTGGAAAATTTTAAGATTTTTCTTTAGAAGTTGGGAACAAAATTTTTCTCTTGGTGTCTGATCAACCCAAACAACAAAGCAATATAATTTTAATTAAATGTGGAGTAAGTCTTTATGCAAAAACTATTTGTACTATCTTTTGTCGCTATTATATCAGTATTTTTCTTTCAAACACTTTCATTAGATATTGTTAATGCAGAAACTAAAACTGCTGCTACACAAAGCATTATCCGACGTTCAGAAGGTGTATTACGCGGTAGTGCCTTAAATAGAACCGCGCCAGAATATCCAAGAGTCGCCAAGGAACAAAATGTTGAAGGTGATGTAGTTATTGAAATTACCATTGATGAAGAGGGCAAAGTTAGCAATGCACGTGCAATGTCAGGTCATGAATTATTAGTTGATGCTGCACTAGAAGCGGCTAAACAATGGACATTTAAGCCTACTAAATTAAATGACCAAGCTGTAAAAGTATCAGGAATATTAACATTTCGCTTTAAGCTAGGTAGTTTAGCTGAAAGTACAACTACACTTAGTTCTGATGCAAGCCAAACAGATGAAAATATTGTTAAGCGTTCTGAAGGTGTAATTCGCGGACTTGCTACAAATAGAGTTTCGCCAGAATACCCAAAAGAAGCTAAAGAACAAAATGTTGAAGGCGATGTAACAGTTCAAATTATTATTAATGAAGAAGGCAAAGTTGTTAGTGCTAAAGCCTCTTCTGGACATGAATTATTACAAGATGTTTCTGTTACTGCCGCTAAGGGATGGACATTTAAGCCTTTTGAATTAGATGGTAAAGCTGTAAGAGTTTCTGCTGAATTATCATTCCGCTTTAAGTTAGGTTCCTTACAACAAGATTTAGCATCCAAGGGCGTAGATATACCTATGCCAAGCATTATCCGACGTTCAGAAGGTGTTTTACGTAGCAATGCAATAAATAAAGCCTTGCCTCAATATCCTGCTGTAGCAAAAGCCGCAGAAGTAGAAGGTGATGTTGTAGTAGAAATTACTATTGATGAAGAAGGCAAAGTTGCTCTTGCGCGGGTTGTTTCAGGTCATCCATTGCTACAAGCAAGTGCTATTGTTGCAGCAAAAGAATGGACATTTAACCCTACTTCAATAGATGGTAAGCCTGTAAAAGTCTCTGGTGTACTAACATTTCGTTTTAACTTAAATAACAAATAAATACTCCATAAACTAAATAAAATGTAAGATCTCGAACCTTAAACTCTAGCGGGGCGACATAGTTTTTTCTTAACATTAAATGACTATGCACGCCCTGTTGGGCTTCAGAATTCAAAATATTAATTTATTTAGTTTACGCTGTAGTTAGTATTAAATCTTTTTGGCGGATAAAATAGTTGCTTCTCAACATAGAAAACCTATATAAAACTACATTTTAAAATAGATAAAAATGTTAATCTCTATATAGGAAAAGCCTTATTTCAGACCAAAAACAAAATAATATTCCTTTAATTGCTTATTTATCAGTAACTTTTGCTATGCTAGTTTTTGCAGGTGAATCTATTTCCTTAAGACTAGCAGCTAAAGCAAATTTCTCTACAGGGCTAATAGCTTTTGCTCAATGTACAATGGCTGCCATTATTCAAATATTTTTTGGTGGTAGATTTTCTAAAGTAAGTTGGAAAGCCTGGTGGCCTGCGCTTACGCTTTCTGCCCTAAGTGGTTTATCATTTTATTTAGCAATTCGTGTTGCTCCAGTAGCTTTAGTAGGCTTAATTGAGCCGCTTTCATTACTACCTTTAATGTTTGCACATCGTTTTATACAAGAACGTAAATTAACAGCTAAAGCTCTTATTTTTCTGGTGTTACTCGTGATAGCAAGTTGTGCTACAGTTGGACAGTGGCCCGAAAAACTTTCTACTTTAGCAATTTTAATTAGCTGTGTTGGAATTGCTAGCACAGGTCTTTCGCTTGTTGCAGGTGAAGTTGTTAAAAAAGATGCTATTCCTTCTTTTGTCTTAGCAATGCAAACAGTTTTAGCAATTCTTTCTGCAATGCTAGTAATTTTCCTAGGCAACTCCTCTTTAGGTGGTCAATCTAGCAATTGGCTAGGAAGTTTAGCTGTTGGTGCAGTTGTTGGTTTAATAGTTAGTTTAGCTGTTAGCTCTTTATATTATGGAATGCAACATTTAGGAGCGTTAAAGGCTGGAACAATTAAAATTCTCCGGCTTCCTGTTGTAGCTCTTTTTGGATACATTCTTATTAATGAAAAAGGGAGCGTTGCAAGTGCTATTGCATTAGTAATGGTAGTAATTTTCTCTATTCTAACTATAAGATTTAGCAGTAACACATCAATTAAAGCTTCAATTAAAACCTCTTAAATTTTCTATTTACAATTTTTTTGATGCTAGAAATTCTTTTACAACTTCGCCTATATCTTTATGGTCAATATCAACCAAACCATTAAGCTTTTGAATTTCCTTTTCGCTAATTTTTCCTGCTAATTTATTTAATATGTTTTGCAACTCTGGAAAGCGTTTTAGAGTCTCCTGATGGACAACCGGCACGGCTTGGTAGGGTGGAAAATAATTTTGGTCATCCTCTAACATAAACAAATCCAGGCTAGCAATTAGTCCATCAGTTGAATTACCAGCAATTAAATCTACCTGTTTTTCAGCTAATGCTCTGTAAGTCAGGGCCAGATCCATTTCTTTTGGTGCTTGCTTAAACTTCAATTGATATTTTGCAGCAAAGCCAGCAAAACCATCTGCACGGCTTACAAACTCATAACCAAAGCCTGCTTGCCAGTCAGAAGTATATTTTGCAGCTTGTGAAATAGTAGTTAAATTAAGCTTTTTCGCCTCTTCGCCACGAATCAAAATAGCAAAAGTATTGTTAAAACCTAAAGGCTCGGCCAATGTAGCATTAAATTTATTTTCATAGGCTTGTTTTGTGGTTTGATAAACCATTTTTGGGTCAGTTTGTGCAGGTTCTTGTAGAATTGCCATTAAAGCTGTCCCAGTATATTCAGGATAAATATCAATTTGATTAGCAATTAAAGCTTGATGACAAACTAATGTCCCACCTAAATTAAATTTTCTGCTAACTTTTTGTCCTGTGCTAGATTCAATATGTTGCGCTAGCAGTTCAGCCAAAATAATTGATTCTGTAAAATTTTTTGAGCCTATAATCAAATTTTCTTTGCCACCACTTTGACAAGAAAGAATAAAAATCATCAGTAAAACTAATAGTGAATAAAATACTTTTTTCATTTTTTAAGTAATCCTAGAAAAATGTTGTAATTATTTATACCAATCTATAATAAATCAATACATTATAATTTGGGTATGGTAATTTCCTAGTAAAATAATGAATATTTTTTAGAACTTCTGAGTTTAATGACAACAATAAACAAGAAAGAAGGATAAAAATGAAATATTTGCTACTAACAATTCTCTTTTTAATCTCTTTTTCCCTATCTACGTTTGCACAATCTCCATTTTACAGCTTAGATTTTGATAAAGCTTGCTTAAAAGCTAAAGAAGAAAAAAAGGTTGTGCTTATAGACTTTTTTACTACCTGGTGTGGCCCTTGCAAAAAATTAGATGCTACAACCTGGAAAGATAAAGATGTAATCAACTGGTTAGAACAAAACACCATAGCATTAAAAATAGATGCTGAAAAAGAAGAATCTCTAGCCGAGCGTTATAAAGTCTCAGCTTATCCAACAATTGCTATTATCAGTCCTGAAGGCAAATTACTAGATTCAATTGTTGGTTATCGTGAACCCACCGCCTTTTTATCTAATGCTAAAGATGCTTTAGCAGGAAAAACCGCTTTAATTAAAGCAAAAGAAGAATTTATACAAAATGCTAATGATCCTTCAATAAGAGACAATTATGCAGGAGAACTTGCTAGAGTTGGTCAATACGAAGAAGCTTTAACCCATTATTTATGGTGTTTTGATGAAGGGCTAAAGCATGAGCCAAATTATGCAGGTGTGCGTACATCATTTTTACTTAGTTATATTGCTAAATTAGGTCAAAAATATCCTCCAGCTTCAGAAGCTTTGATTGAACGTAGCAACAAAGCAGAAAAACAGTTAAATGATGTTCAAAAGATTGAATCTAATGAAACTCTTCTCTTCTTAGCATATGATTTTATCGCTATTAACAAATACTTAGGCAAAGATGGCACTGATCGAAACTTGTCATTTTATACAAAAGTTAAACAAAACAATCAAAAATTGCTAGAAGCTAGTTTGCTAGACAGTTTATTAGATACTTTGTTAGAAGCTAAACGCTACAATGACATTGTAGAAAGTGCAGGAAATACTCTTGAAAAAATAGAAAAAAGAATAGCTCTATATAGTAGATCATTGGAAGCTTATAAGGAAATGGAGAACAAATCAAAATTAACAAAAGAACAACAAGATACACTAGCTTCAAACTTAAAAAGATTGACAACTCGTGAGAGCGTAAAATACTTTACGGCTTTATTAGGTGTTAAAGACTTAAAACAAGCTCAAACTGTTGCAGAGAGAATAATTAGTTTTGATTCCAGTAAAGAAACTTTAGCTTTACTCGCACAAAAAGCCACTGAATTTGGGCAAACAGAATTAGCCAATCAAATTTCTTCTAAAAATTAGCTAAGTTATTAGCAGCTAATAAACTTTTTCCATCCATATAGCTTACTTTTGATATAAGCTATATGGATGGAAAAAAATAAATGACAGACAAAATTATTTTTTAATTATTCTCTCCTTCATTATTATTTATTTTATGGCCTATTCTTTCATCTACTTTTTCTACCTTTCCATCTAATCCCATCAACAGCATTTCCACATCAAGATCAGGATGTTTTTCTTGAATTATATCTGTTAAAGACTCCATTTGCTCTTTATGAATAGACTTTTCTTTATCTGGCTCTTTATCTAAAGCTTCATAGCCTAAAATTACTTTATATGCTCCACAATCTCTATGATCCATAACAATAACTTTATGGATGTGGTGTAAATTAATGGCTACATCTACTTGATCTAAAAAAGTTTGTTCCCAAGTAGGAAATTTTTTATTGTGCGCACCTAAAGAAGCACCAGCTAGCATTACATGATCATAATGGTGTGAGAGTCCTCGACTAGTCATATAGTTTTCTGTTTCATTAGTTAACCTGTAATCAATACAACTTAGTAGTAAAGCTTCTGTATTTCCTGTTAGTATTAAACTAGAAGATTTTGCTTTAATTGCTGATAAAGTTTCTGCCTCATCAACTGATACTTTATTAAAACTAGCTGCTTTGCTACTTATTCCCATAGAAAAAAGTAAAAGCAAGCCTAGTCCTAATGCAAGATTTTTTAATTGTTTATTCATACCCTTATTTCTCCTGCGATATAACTTTTTTAAATACTTGCAAATTTTTTAGCAGTTTCTATATTTTACTAGTTTCTAAATAAGATATACCTTCTGTTTTTTGTTCTGTTTTTGAGTTTATATTTTTAGAATAAGCCCATGCTTGTTCTAAAGCTTTACTAAATTTTCTACAAATAAAGATACTGTTTTCTTGATTATGTATTCCTGCTTTAGCTAATACAGATGCAGGTTGTTTTTTTACTCCTGCAATAATAACAAACACACCTTTTTCTTTAAGTAATTTTAAGACTGACTCTAAACTAACTAACCCTGTTGCATCAATTATTTGAACAGCACCTATATAAAGTATAATTATTTTGGTATTTTGACCAATAACATTAATAGTAGACATAGCTTTTTGTGCTGCACCAAAAAAATAGTATAATTTCATAAAGTATGGTATTAGGTGGGAGCGGTTCTTTTAGTCTAGAACTTTTTTCAGCAAAAATATTAACTTTTGAGGTTTCTGCCATCCGGTGCATAAATACTAGTGCAGATAAAACTAAACCTACACTAACACCTATAACCATATCAAAAAACACAGTCAAGAAGAAACAAATTAATAAAACTACTATATCACTACGTGGGGCAATTTTAGTTATATGAACAAAATGTTTAGCCTCGCTCATATTCCAAGCAACAAGCAGTAATAATGCGGCTAGGGAAGCCATTGGTAAATAAGCAACTAAAGGCGCAAGTAGTAAAACGGCTAAAAGAACAAAAACTGCGTGTATAAAAGCTGCAATTGGAGAACGACCACCAGAACGAATATTTGTAGCTGTTCTAGCTATTGCACCTGTAGCTGCAAATCCACCGAAAAAAGGGCCAACTATATTACCTATTCCTTGTGCTAGTAGTTCTGAATCAGAGTTATGCTTTTTATTAGTCATACCATCAGAAACTACCGCAGATAAAAGAGATTCAATTGCTCCTAGTACAGCTATAGCAAATGCAGCGGGAAGAAGTTCACGAATTAAACTTAAGGAAATACCTACAGCTTGACCATCTGCCCCCGGCAAATGCCAAGGTAATAGCGGCAGTGGTAATGCTCTAGGAATTCCTGCATATTCAATACCTGCTATAGTGTAAGAAAACCGCGTTCCAATAGTCGCCACATCAAAGCTAGGAAAAATTTTCTTTAAGATGAGCGCGATAATTGCAGCAAAAGCCATTGCTACTAAAGGTGATGGAATTGTTTTATTGATTTTCGGCCAAAGTAGTAATATTGATAGTGTTATCAGACCTATAGCAAAATCTGTTAGTCTTATTGTTGGTAAAGCAGTTATTAAAGCCAAAACTCTCTCAGGAAAATGTTCTGGCATATTTTTAACTGTTAAACCAAGAAAATCTTTTAATTGAAGTACTCCTATAACTACACCTATTCCAGCCGTAAACCCTGTAGTTACTGTAGTTGGAATATATTCAATAAACTTCCCTAGCCTAGCTAAAGAAAAGCAAACTAGTATAATTCCAGCTAGCAAGCTAGCTAATACAAGCCCACCTAAGCCATATTTTATTGTGATTGGGGCAAGGATAACGACAAAAGCCGCTGTTGGCCCAGAAACTTGAGTTCGTGAACCACCAAGTAAACTTATTACTGCACCAGATATTACAGCCGTATAAATCCCATATTGCGGAGGAACTCCACAAGCAATAGCTAAAGCCATTGCTAAGGGTAGAGCAACTATTCCTACCACGATACCAGCTAAAATATCTGTTTTTAATTCTTTAACCGTGTAACCTTCTTTCAAGGCTTCCTGTAAGGCATAGGCAGGTTTTAGTTTATTATTTTCATTTTTTTCTTCTGGAATTTTGCTAAAACTTAACTCTGTTTTATCTTCCGCTTCAAACGATATATCCATAAATACTCCAAGCTACCATAGCATTTTCTCTAGCTCATTAAAAAATTTAATTGTTAGAATTATTTATCTTCGGTTTGGTCGAAAAATTAAGATAGGTAGATTTGGCAACTTGTTGATAAAAATGCGGTTATATTTACTATTACTAGGCATAATTTTCTACTAATTAAAGCTTAATTCTACTAATTAAATTTTAGTAGTAAACCAAAGCAATAGTAACTTTTTAGAAAATTTTAGGAAATCAGATAAAAACAGTTTTTTTAATAAGATTTTAGGAAAGAAGAAGGTAAAAATTTTACCCTTGTTTATTAAAGCAAAATTTTAAGTTAAAAGCTCATTTGTTATAGCATAACGAACTATTTCAGCATTGTTTTTTAACCCTATTTTTTCTAGTAATTTACTACGATAGGTACTAATAGTTTTTATACTTAAACGCAGTTCCTTTGCTATTTCTGTTAGATTTTTTCCTGAAGCAATAAGACAAAGAATTTGAAATTCTCTATCTGATAAATTTTTGTGTAATGGTTTTTCTGTATCAGCTTTTAGCTCAAATATTAATTGTTCAGCTACAGACTCACTTATATATTGGCCCCCTTCAGCAATTTTTTGAATTGCTTGAATTAATTGTTCTGGCGCACTTTCCTTGTCTAAATAGCCCGCTGCACCAACTTTTAATATCCTTAAAGCATAAGCTTCCTCTGTTTGTGTACCTAAGATTAAAATCGGTAATAAAGGAAATTCTACTTTTATCTGTTTAAGTAAATCTAAACCATTTTTACCAGGTAAAGATATATCCATTACTAGCATATCCCAAGGATAATTACGTATTTTTTGCATTAATTCTTGACCATTGCTTGCTTCACCTGCAACAACTATGTCTGGAATCTCTGCTAAAATTTGTTTTAAGCCTTCTCTAACAATTGCATGACTATCAGCAATTAAAATTTTAGTAATTGCCTTTTTGCCTTGTTTGTTGCTAGTAGTTAAAGGAAAAGATCTTTTTGTATTTTCTGAGTCAATAGACAAAAAGCTTTCTTTATTAGCTTTTTTAGGTAAAGCAATGGAAATTAGCAGAGTTAGTTTTTCGTCCTGTTGCTTGATTTCTACCTTACCCCCTAATAATAAAGCTCTTTCTTGAACGCTAAATAAGTCTAAAGAAAGATTTGTTTGTTTTGAAAAATCAAAATTACTGCTTGTTAACTCAAGGAAAAGAAAGCTTAAATCCTCTGATTGATAAATATTAATATCTATTTGATTTGTTAGTCTAGCTAAACTACTTAAGCTTTCTTGTAAAATTCTAAAGACAAAAATTGAATAGGCTGAATCTAGTATTATTTCTTCAGGAATATTTAGATTACATTCTATATTTGTATTTTTTTGAAATTGTGTAACTTCCCATTCAATGGCACTTGTTAAACCAAGGTCATCTAGTGCTTTAGGTCTTAATTCTGTAGATATTTTATCTACTGTTTGCAAAGATTGTTCAATAAGAGCTTTCATTTTCTCAACTTTTTTTTGTAATAGCTCTTGGTTAGCACCTAATTTTTTATATAGCCAAGCAAGTTCCATTTTTAAGGCTGTTAGGACTTGCCCAATATCGCTTTGGATTTGACGAGTTATGTTTGCTCTTTCTTCTTCTTGAAGTGCTTGTAAATTTCTAGAAAAAAGCCGCAATTTTTCTTTAGTTTGTCTAAGCTCACTTTCTGCCTTTTTGCGTTCTGTAATATCTCGTGCAATGGTTGATGCTCCAATAATCTTGTTACTAGCGTCTTTTATTGGAGAAACTGTTAAAGAAACAAATATTTCCTTACCATCTTTACAAATTCGAGTAGTCTCAAAGTGTTTAACTTGTTGGCCTTGGCGGATTTTTTCCAAAATTTCTATTGCTTCATTAGCTCGATCTTTTGGAGCTAAAATAGCTATAGATTTACCTAATATTTCGTCTGTATTATATCCATAAAGCTTTTCTGCTCCAGGATTCCAATTAGTTATCACACCTTCTAAAGTTTTACCTATTATTGCATCTTCTGAAGATTCAACAATTGCAGCAAGTCGAGCTAGGTTTTCAACAATTGTTTGTTCAGTTGCAGAGCCTTTTTTTATTAGCTCAAGTAACAAAAGATCTTGTATTGAAACCACTGCGGCAAGATCTTTGTCATGTTTATGAAGAACAATTCTTTCTAGCCCAAAAGCTACTTTATAAAGATTTTCTATAGGCTCAAAACGAGCTTTGCTTATTGGTAGTCGTATCATAATTTTATAAAACCTTAAGTTAGAATTATACAAAATATGTATTTTATATAAAAAGCTATAAAAAAAATATGTTTCTAATACTATAGGTGGAAATAAAGTTGTCCCGGTAAAACTATGATAGTTTTTTTTATTTTTTTACGCGTCAACAAGCAAAGGGAAATATCTATAGAATATTTACAAACACAACAATTTTTAAAAAGGCGTGTAAGAAAGGGAAAAGTATGTTTAAGTCCGTTAGTTTTGAAAACATAAAATATGTTTTCTTTTATTTTTGTATTGTTATATCAATAATTTTTGTTCAATTTAAGCCGGCTGTAGCACAAATATCTGATAGCTTTGACACCCTGCTAAATGTAGAAGTTGTAGAAGTAAAAGATCAAAAGGCTTTCTGCAAAAATGGAGTTGTTGTTGATTTTTCTGAGATTAAAAACCAACGTCCTGTTGAAGTTAGAGATATATTAAGAGCAACTGGTGTATTTACTTCTACAGAAACATTCCCTAGCTTAATTAAAGCTGATTGGACACGTGTAGAAAAACGCCGAGATATTACTTTTCTTGGCCCCATTCAAAAGGTGGTTGAAAAAGGCAGTAATCAATTAGAAATAACCATTTTTAATCAACCAATAGCTATAAATAAAGATGTATTTATGGCTGCAAATTTAAAGCAAGGCACTATAGTACTTATCACTATAGAAAATACTCCTCAAGGATTTAAGACCATTCTTGTTGATAACTTTAGCGTAGGAAAGTTAGTTACATTTGGAGGAAGAATTACTGCTATTTCAGGAAATACAGTAACACTTGAAGGAGGCTTTACAAGCACACTTTCACAACAAGCTGTAGATTTTCTTAAAATAGTAAATTCATTTACCATTGGAGCCAAAATAAATGGTGTACTAGAAAAAGCACCAAAGAAAAATAAAGTATTAAAATTTATGGGGGAAGGATCTAAATTCCCTGGGCCAATTCCAGAAATTATTACATCCTCATTGCGTGGTAGAATTCAAGAAATTGATATAGTTAATAGCACTATTACTGTTTTTAACCAGAAGTTAAAAGTCCCTTTTTCTACTCCTATTATTTCTGGTACAAAAAATATTATTCTTGAAGATATAGATCTAAACAGCATTGAAGGTGCGTTTATTGATCTAGGTCAATTTGGAATAGGAAATAGTGACCTTCTTGACTACTCTATAGTAAGAAACATAAATATTATTAACAAATAAATCATATGTTTAGATCGTGTTACAAAATATTTATAAAATTTATTAATGGGTAAAACTATATTAATTCCTTATCCTTGCTTTTTTGTAACACGATCTAAACAAAACTACTTTTTATCTGCCGAAACTAATCGCCCTCCACTTGTTAAATAAAATTTATCTCCTCGCCAATAAACTGTCCTCCCAACAAAGCTAGCCGCCCAAACTAAAAAGCTAAATAAATCCCTAATAGGTAAAAGGTAAAAATAACGTTTTATTCTATGATCGCCTAACCAAGTCCCACCAACTAACCACGCAGCTAAAGACCTTACAATTAAAGCTAGTAGCGCGACTACCCAAGCTAAATAGCTATTTACAAAACCTAGTAATAAAACTAAGGAAAAAAATGTTGTAAAAGTAAAAACCAGTCCAACATAACCGCCTGGACGAGAAAACTTAACTCCTCTAGCCCAACGAATTTGATGCTTAAGAAAATCACTTAGCTTATAATTCGGTAACACGGTATCAACTACACATTCAGATAAATAAACTTGATAGCCTGACTTAGCTGCTAAATTACCTATTAAAAAATCATCTGCTAAATAATCAGCAATAGCCGCAAAACCACCAAATTTTGCTAAAACCTCTTTTTTTATTGCAATCGTTGAACCAAGAGCAAATTTAATCCCTTCTAATTGACGTGCCGTTAAAACACCTAAGATAAATTCCCCGGAAATTCCTAAACCTTCCATCAAAGCAGCAAAATTAGTGCTACCAATTGCACGATAAAGACAAGTAACCACACCTATTTTTTCATTTTGCAATGGTGAAACTACTGTTTTTAGGTAATCTTTTGGGACAAAAATATCGCTATCACTTAGTACTAAAATTTCATTTTCTGCACACCCTAGCATATTATTTAAGTTACTAACTTTAGCGTTAATGCCTATGCTGATTTCGCTAATTACAAGTTTTATTTGAAGTTGTGGAAATTCTGTTTGTAGCTGTTTAATTAAATCTATTGCAGGGTCGGTTTTATCACGAACACCAAAAATAATTTCATAATTTAAATAATCTTGATTACAACAGCTTACCCAACAATCATAAGCTCTTTCATCTATCCCGCGAACAGGTTTTAAGATAGTAATAGAAGGTGTAAAAGTAGAGTTTTCTAATTTTTTTTGTGAGTTAAAAAATTTTGCGGCACTATAAATGCAAATTAAGTGGTAAATAGCAGAAGCAGTTACAAGTAAAATTAGAGTCCAAAATAAGATCAGCGTTAGCCAGTTCATTTGTTTAAGTTATTGCAAGCAATATGCTTGCGCTCCCAGCCTTATATAACAAGAAAAACTACACCAAGGCAAACAAGTAGCGTTCCCATTAACCGCCCTCGGTCTATTTCTTCGTTTAAGTAATATTTTGCCCCTACTGTGTTTACTACATAGCTAAGTGCTGTAGCAGGACTAACTAAGCTAATTGGGGCCCAGGATAACACTGTAAGCAGTGAAAAAAATGCTACAGCCATACAAGCAATTCCACTTATGACCCAAAGATTGGTCAATGTACGACGAGCAACACCTAGCAGCACCTTAATTTTTAGCGTGTCAACTTCGCCAACTTGCTTCATTCCACGACTAAGCAAAATATCTCCACAAGAACCACCTAGGACAATTATTATAATTAATACTATAGTTTCTACAGGTTTAACCATTTCCAGCATTATCAGCTATCCCCTCGGTAGAAGTTTTTTGATCTGTTCGGGCCTGACCACGCGCTACAAGCAAAACTCCAAAACAAATTAGCAAGATCCCAAACCAACGTCTGCCAGAAACCTCTTCTTTAAGCATTAACATAGCTAAAACAGCAGTAATAATGTAACTAAAAGAAGTGACAGGCAAAACATAGCTAAGATCAGCACGAGAAAGCAGGGTAAGAAAAAGCACAAAGAAAGTGGTTTGCAGGGCTAAACCTAATAAAAAGTAAATATTTGTAACCGTAGCCATCGGCCAAGCCCCATAAATTGCCCAATCTGGATTAACAGTTGCAACAAGTCCCATTAAGTGAAAACTTAAGCCGCTAGCTTGTGCCATATCAAAATTAGTCATTAGCTCAGCAACTTGTTTCATTCCACGAGTTAACAAAGCGTCCCCAAGCGAGACAGTAAAAACAGCTATTATTATTATTGGGAGTAATTTCATGCTTAATTTTAATTACTTAGGCAGAAAATTTTCTGCTTATTTCCTTCTCAAGGTCAAAATAATTGATTAGCTCAAAGGCGTGATCTTTTAATTTAGCTTGTACTTTTTTACTTAGCAATGCGGCTAGTTCGGCTCCACCACCTAAATTTGTAGAATTACCAGCTAACTCTTTTATTTCAGGGTGACAATAAATTTCATTTATTTCTGTGTTAATTTGCGGGAGTAGTCCTAGCCAAAAATCTTCTGTCATTGCACCACTTTCTAATAATCCATAAACCCTTTGTGTTGTAGCAAATCCACGCCCTTGCAGTTTACTTTTGGCACTTTTACATAGAAGGCTAAAAACTGTCCACCAAATTAGTTTCATCGCTAAATTACGACGGCGCAAGCGCAAAGTATGTTTTAAGGTTTCTTGCGGTAATCTAACACGCTTTACTTTATATTTTTCTGCTGCTTCAACCAAAATAGAAAAACTGTTGGGTGCATATGTAAATGCAAATGCCCATCAATATGTGAAAAGGAAGACCTGTGCTAGCAAATTTTTCCACTTGTGCATAAATTTCTTTTCGTAGTTCTACTTGAGCAGCAGAAGAAAAATAATATTTAACTCCTGTAGCAAAAGGATCTGTTGGAAAATTACCTGATTTATCAACTCAATTTGGGATTTCATTATGAGGCAAAACCGAACGCCCACAAATTACCACTAAGTGTAATCCTACGGCTAATTTAGGGTGAGCGCGAGCAAGTTTAACTGCTTCATCAAAGGCTGCTTCACCAACCATTAAACTACAACTAGTTAAAATTCCTTGCTCAAAGGCTTGAATAATTGCTTGATTAACTGCTATGGAGTAACCAAAATCGTCAGCATTGACGATTAATTTCTTTTGCATCTTGTAACTATAATTGGATAAAGAAGTAGAAAAAGACTTCTTTCTACTTCTTAGATAAATTTAACTAAACACCTTTATGTGAAGTGCCAATTTGAGCTTGTTGGGCTTTAACAAACTCTTTTCGTTTAGAACGTAGTTGTAAAAATTGTTTTGCTTCCTTATAAAGTCGGCTGCGTTCATCGCTATCAAAAATTGCTTTGCTGACAATTCGAGCAACTACACGAGGACGAAAATAATATTCATCATAAAAACGTTCTACTTGGCGCATAATTTCGCCGCGAGTAATTCCTGGAAGTTCTGCGTGTGGTAGTTGATGGCCTTCGTCGTCAGTCATTTCATTTTCAATTAAAATGCCTTTTTCCTTCCATTCATCATACATTTCTGTGCCTGGGTAAGCGTGGGCAATAGAAACTTGGATGGTTTCGCAGTCAATTTCTTTTGCAAACTTGATAGTTCTTTCAACTGTTTCTTTAGTCTCACCTGGCAGGCCAAGAATAAAATCGCCATGGACAACTATGCCAAGCTTTTTACAGTTTTTCATAAACTTGCGAGCCATTTCTACATTTGTGCCTTTTTTAATATTCTTAAGAATTTGATCATCGCCTGACTCAAAGCCAACAATCAAGAGCCGACAACCTGCTTCTTTCATAGCTTTTAGTGTTTCATAATCGGTATGAACGCGAGATGTACAAGACCAAGTAAATTTTAGCGGCTTAAACTTTTCACAAATTTCTAAAACTCGTGATTTACGCCAAGCAAAAGTATCATCATCAAAGAAAATTTCCTTCATATTTGGGAAAAGTTCAAGAGCGCGTTTGACTTCTGCTACCACATTATCAGAACTACGAGTGCGCCAAGGATGTCCGCTCATAGTTTGAGGCCATAAACAGAAAGTACAAAGTGCAGGACAACCTCGCTCAGTGTAAAAAGCAACGTAAGGATGGAGTAAAAACGGGACATTGTATTTGGTAATATCCATATCACGAGCATAAATTTCCGTTGCAAAAGGTAGCTGATCTAGGTCATGAAGCGGTGGACGGTCTGGATTATGAACAATTTCATTATTCTTAATGTAGCTAACACCTTGAATTTCTTCTAATGGCTTGCCAGCAGCAAATTCTGTTACACTAAAGTCAAACTCTTTGCGACATACAAAGTCAATCGCAGTAGTAGCGCGTAAGGTTTCTTCAGGTCTAACAGTTACGTGTGGCCCAACAAAAGTAATTTTTTGATCCGGTTTATTTGCCTTCATCATCTCAGCCATTCGGATATCATTATGAATTCCTGGGGTGCTAGTAAAAACTACTACAAAATCATAGTCTTTAGCTATTTCCAAGGTTTCTTTCATACTTACGCCGTGTGGGGGAGCGTCTAACAATCGGGACTCAGGAATCATTCCTGCTGGATAGGCTAACCATACTGGATACCAAAATGACGCTATTTCGCGTGTTGCAGGCCATCGGGAACTAGCACCACCATCAAAGTTTTCAAATGAAGGTGGATTAAGTAATAAAGTCTTCATAAATCTCCTTACCGTCGCATTTTACCTAGCTTAGTTTTCAAGAATTTTCTATTTTCTTACTTGGCTTATCTTGAAGTATAATCGTGCTATCTTAGCACAGTTGTTACAATAATTAATCCAAGTTAAGAAGAGAAAAAAATGCAATCTTTTAAACAAGTTATTATTTCTATATTGGCAGTTTTAGTCATTTTAGGCTGTAGTTTAGTAAAAGGACAAGCGAGTTCTCCAACTTCACCACAGGAGATCTTAACACAATTAAATCAACGATTTACAGCTATAAAAGATTATCAATGTCAAGTTGTAAGCACTAAGTATAAAAATGGAAAACCAAAACAAGATGGTCATAAATATTATTTTAAGAAGCCTCAATTAATTCGACTAGAAGTAAACATTGGCAAAGATAAAGGCGCGGTGGCTGTTTATAATAAAGCTGGTAAGGTACGCGCTCATGCTGGTGGTATATTAAGTATTATTACAATTACAATGGAACCAAATGATAAAAGGTTACAAGATGGTGATGGAGGCACCTTTGTTACTAGTCATTTAGGAGGAACAATTAAAGATATAGAAAAGGCTGTATCTTCAGGAAATGCAACCCTTAGTCAAGTTAAACTAGACCGCGACTATTACCAACTACAAGTTGATCGCAATAACAGACGAGATATTATCTTGATTGACACTCAATTAATGTTACCAATAACCTGGGACACTTTTATTGATGGAAAGTTAAACTCTAAAACCGAATGGAAAAGCTTGCAAGTAGATATTGGTGTGGCAGATTCACTTTTTAACCTCTAATTTTGGTGTGGCAGATTCACTTTTTAACCTCTAATTAAAGTTTTTTAGTAAGTAAAAGTATTTGAAAGAAATAAGTAAAAAATTAAAGCAGGATTTATCTAGTTCTAGCAATGTAAATATAGGTTTGCAGGTTTCTAAAGAAGAAATTACTGCTGCCTTAAATGGACTTGTTAGGGATTTTCTCCCACCAGCAACTTTTATTCTTAGCTTACTTTATGTAGTTTTTGCTGTAGGTCATATTTTTGTACTTCCACCACCTATAAATAAATGGCTTTTTTCTTTAGCAGCATTAACAGCAATTACTTTTATAAGTATTAGCACTTACAACAGAAAAAAAACTCTTTCCTTAAATTTAGTTAATCCTCTTTGTTTTCTTATTGCTGCTATGATGTCTATAAATAGCACAATTCATATTTATTTAGTACAAGAGGCACAACAAACAACTAATTTTATGTTGTTAGTTATTGGTATAGGTAGTATTTTTCTTTCTGTAAGATGGTTTGTTGGAACTTTAATTTTTGTATTAGGTAGCTGGGCCGGTGTAGCTTATTTCTCTACTCCTTCGCCCTATTGGGTGCATTTTGGATTTGCTTTGTTTGCCTCCGTATTCTTATCTATAGTAATGTTTAGAACCAGACTTATTAATTTTACTCACCTAGAAACTTTACACATTCAAGACCGCTATCGCCAAAAATTATTAGTTCTTAAACAAGGTGAACTGGAACAAGTCCTAAATTCATTAACTACTAGTGAAGCTTATACAAGATCAATCATTAATAATATGCTAGTTGGCCTTGTTACTTTATCAAGTCAAGGTTGTATTGATTCGTTAAATCCAGCAGCAGAAAAAATGTTTGGCTATCAAGCAAAAGAATTAATTGGTCAACACATTCAAGCACTTTTTTCTAAACGCTCTATAGGCAGTAGTCTTGAAGATTTTCTTAAAACTTATCTAGGTCGTATTACCGAAATAAATGCTATAAAGAAAGATGGAAGTATTTTTTTGGCAGAGTTCTCCCTTAGTGAGTTTCGTGTAGATCATAATATTTACTATAGTGGTCATCTTAGAGATATTTCTGAGCAAAAAGAGGCAGAGAGAGCAAAAACAGAGTTTGTTGCTACAGTAAGCCATGAACTTCGCACGCCTCTAGCCTCTATTTCAGGGTCTTTAAGCTTATTATCAGCCGGGTTTTTAGGTGAGCTTTCTATAGAATCACAAGAAGCAGTAGAAATTGCAGAACGTAACAGTAAAAGGCTACTTAACCTAATTAATGATATTTTAGATTATGAACGACTGGAAAAAGGCACTTTGGAGATGCACTTTGAAGAAGTATCCATATTATCTATAGTTTCACGTGCAATAGAGACTATTAAGGTAGTTGCAGAAAAAGAAGAACTTAAAGTAGAAGCACATATTTCTGACACTGTAGTTTATGCAGATGAAGACCGTTTAGCACAGGTTTTAGTTAATTTATTGTCAAATGCAATAAAATTTTCTTTACCAAATGGCAAAATTGTCGTTTCTTCTCAACAAGTTAACAATAAATTAGAAGTAAAAGTTATAGATTTTGGTCGAGGTATTCCAACTAATTTTCATGGGCAAATTTTTGAACGTTTTAAGCAAGTAGAAGCAAATGACTCTCGTAAAAAAGGTGGAACGGGCCTTGGACAAGCAATTTGTAAAGCAATTATTGAAAAACATAATGGTCAAATCGGGTAGAAAGCCAGGAAGGTCAAGGAAGCACATTTTGGTTTTCTCTACCATTAAAATAATAACAAAATAACAGCTAATTTTAGGAAGTATAACTATGGATCAATTAAAACATTTTCAAGTAGCAATTATTGGTAGCGGTTTTGGCGGACTTGGAACAGCAATTAAACTTAAGGAAGAAGGAATTGATGATTTTGTAGTCTTAGAAAGAGCCAATGATGTAGGCGGCACTTGGCGAGATAATAGTTATCCAGGCTGTGCTTGTGATGTGCAATCTCATCTTTATTCTTTTTCCTTTGCTCCTAATCCTGATTGGAGTCGAATGTATTCACCTCAAGCAGAAATTTGGGCTTATCTACGCCGTTGTGCTGAAAACTATAAAATTTTGCCTCATATCTGGTTTAGTCATGAAGTTACAAAAGTTTTTTGGCAAGAGGAAAGAAAACATTGGCTTATAGAAACTTCCCAAGGTTCGCTTACAGCTAATATTTTAGTAGGTGCTATTGGGGCTTTATGTGAACCATCGCTGCCAAATTTAGCTGGTTTAGAAAATTTTCAAGGAAACCATTTTCACTCTGCAAGGTGGGATCATAATTATGATTTAACTGACAAAACTGTTGCTGTAATTGGCACTGGAGCATCTGCAATTCAATTTGTCCCAGCTATTGAACCTAAAGTTAAAAAACTATATTTGTTTCAACGCACTCCACCCTGGGTTATTCCTCGTCATGACAGAGCAATAAGCGATTTTGAGAAAAAACTTTTTAGGCAATTCCCCTTTACCCAATATTTAATGCGTATGCTAATTTATTGGATACGCGAAATTTACGTTATTTATTTTCGTAATCCTTGGGTAATGAATATAAATGGTTTTATTGCTGTAAATCACCTAAAAAAATCTATCCAAGATCCACAATTAAGAGAAAAACTTACGCCTAATTATGTAATAGGGTGCAAAAGAATTTTAATTTCTAATGATTACCTTCCATCACTTGCCAAACCTAATGTTGAAGTAATAACAGAAGCGGTTAAAGAAGTTGGTCAAGATTCAATTACTACCAAAGATGGAACAACTAGAAAAATAGATACAATTATTTTTGCCACAGGTTTTCATGTAACAGATTTGCCTTTTGCCGATCATATTTATGGTAGAGAAGGAAAAACCCTTGCTCAAACTTGGCAAGGTAGCCCCAAAGCTTATTTAGGAACGACTATTTCAGGCTTTCCAAATTTCTTTTTGCTACTTGGCCCAAATACTGGATTAGGTCACACATCTGTTGTTTATATGATTGAAAGTCAAATTGCACACGTCTTAAATGCAGTTCGCTATATGAAAAAGCATAGTGTTGCAACAGTTGAACCCCGCAAAGAAGCACAAGATGAGTTTGTTTCTGAAGTTGATAAAAAAATGCAAGGGACGGTTTGGACTGCTGGCAGATGTGCTAGTTGGTATCTTGACCCTACGGGCCGTAATTCAACGCTTTGGCCCAGTTTTACTTGGAAATTTAAACAGCGCGTAGAACCATTTAACCCTGAAGAGTACCTAGTTAATAGTAAGGGGAAATAATGTTATTTTTCCTTTTTGGCGATAAAAAAAGCTGTTTATCGATACAAGTTAAAAAATATAGCCCGCTATACTAGACAATCATTACCCGTCTAAGTAGACTACTGGCGACAAACAACTAAAATACTTTATAGCCAATTCTTTAAGGGGAGAACAAATTATGATAACCATCAAACTCAAATCACTAAAAAACTTAAAAACTATAGCTCTTGCCGCAGTAATGATGCTTGTTATGACAGGTTTTTCTGTCAGTCATGCCAAATATGCTAAATTTATGGAAGAATATTCCTTCACAGTGACTAATAACACTGGTAATACAATTAAGAAGATTTTAGTGTCTGAAGATGGTAGTGATTATGGTTATTTTGATATTGGAAGCGGGATAAAACCCGGTCAAACGGTCAAATTAGTTTGGGATCAATCTACTAATGGTGAAGCTTGTGATCAATATGTTAAGGCCGTTTATGATGATGGTTCAGAATCAGAAGCAGCTAAATTTAATTTTTGTGAAAATGGTGTTGACTTAGAGTTTGATTAATTATCTATAACTGATTCAAAACAAACATTTTCTATTAATTTTCAAACATTGAGTAAAAATTAAAGGCTAAGTAGATAATCTTAAACTACTTGGCCTTCTTAGTTTTAGAAACAACTAATCACAACGAAGTGCAATTATTGGGTCAACTTTTATTGCTCGCCGTGCTGGTAAGTAGCTAGCAAGTGTTGCAATTAGAATTAAAAATAGTGGGATTATTATGTAAGTAATTGGATCTGTTACACTTACTTGATAAAGCAAACTACCAAGTAATTGACTTAACCACCAAGCAACAGTTAAACCAATCACTACACCTATAAAAACTAGCTTTAAGCCTTGTCCAATAACTAGTTTTAAGATATTTGTCTCGCTAGCACCTAAGGCGAGACGCAGTCCTATTTCTTGTGTACGTTGGGCAACTGTATAAGAAAGCACTCCATAAACTCCTACAATTGCAAGAATTAAAGCCAACATTGCAAATAAACTAAATAAAAACATATTGTAGCGAGAACGTGCTAGCGTTGTGGCAACTAACTCTGACATAGTTGTAATGGCAGAAGTAGCCTGATCTTTATCTAGCTCATAAACGGCTTGGTTAAAGGCTGAAACTAGTGCAAATGGGTCGCCTTTAGTTTTTAGAACAAAATCCATACGATATTGTGGGTGTTGTGGAAAAGGCATATAAATATCAAGACGTGTAGCTTCCCATTCACGGTATCGGACATCTTTAACCATTCCAACAACTTCCATCCAAGGGCGGTTAGATTCTGGCGGGCCAATTTTTAGCTTTTTGCCTATAGGGTCAAGACCGGGCCAATACTTTTTAGCTAGCGATTCACCAATTATTACAACATGTGGGCTATCTGCTTTATCTTGCTCAGTAAAATCACGTCCTTTTAAGAGTTGAATACCCATAGTTTGAAAATAATTTGGGCTAATGGTTTCAAAATTTGAAGGAGGGTTATTTTTATGTTCGTTTAAGCTTTGCCCTTCAATACTAAATGGATAATCCCATCCTACAGTTCCAGACAAAGGACGCATTAAAACACATCCAGCAGACTCAACATTAGGGAGAATCTTTACCTTTTCATAAAGCTGTTCAAAAAAGATCCTTTTTTTATCTTTGTCAGGATATTTTCCTTGATTAAGAGCAACCCTTAAAGTCAATATATTCTTTGGGTTAAAGCCAGCATCAACATTTTGTAATTTATAAAAGCTTCGTCCCATCAAACCAGCACCAACCATTAAAATAACAGCAAAAGCAACTTCAATAACTACCAAATAATTTCTAATTTGATGAGTCTGTGCGCTTCCTAAAAGCCTTGTCCCACTTTCTTTAAGAAATTCGTTAACATTAGTTTTAGCCGTTTGCCAGGCTGGGACTAGTCCAAAAATTATTGAAGTCAACAAAGAAGTTAAAAAAGTAAAACCTATTACTTGAAAATCTAGTTTTACATCTGCAATCCTAGGAATATCTGCTGGTGCTAATCCAACTAAAGCTTTTATTCCAATAAAAGCTACTAATAGCCCTATTGTTCCACCAATTAAAGCTAGCAATAAACTTTCTGTTAAAAGTTGTCTAATTAAGCGAAATCGCCCCGCGCCTAAAGCAACCCGAACAGCAAATTCACGTTGACGACTAGCCGCCCTAGCCAATAACAAATTGGCTACATTAGCACAAGAAATTAGCAAAACCAGCCCAACAGCACCTAGCATTACTAAAAATGCTTGCTCTGTACTACCAAATATTACTTTAGTTAAAGGAATTAAAATAATACCAAAACCTTTATTTTCTTTTGGATATTCTTGTCCAAGACGTTCTGCAAGTGTATTCATGCCAGCTTGGGCTTGGCTAAAACTCATTCCAGCCTTGATGCGCCCAATTGCTCTTAAAACTCGAAAATCCCGTTGCTCCGTCCATCCATCAGGGCTAGGTGTTAGCGGCGACCAAAGTTCAACACCGCTTGGAAAATCAAACTCCCTTGGCATTACTCCAATTACTGTCATTGGTTCACCTTCAACAGTAAGTTTTTGACCAATGATTTTTGGATCTCCTCCAAATTGCCTTTGCCAAAGTCCATGGCTAATAACTGCTACTGGTGCTGCTCCTTGACGCTCATCTTCTGCTGTAAAATCACGTCCTAAAGCCGGGCTAACTCCTAGCAAAGAAAAGAAATTAGCCGAAGTAAAAACACCTACTACTTGTTGTGGTTCTTCTCTACCCGTCATTGTCCAATCAAAATTAACCGAAGGTAGCACAGCAACTTGCTCAAAAACCTGATTTTGTTTTTGCCAATCTAAAAAATTTGGATAAGATGTCTCTACTTGTTCGTGTCCAGTGGTTAAATTTGTCTCCCAAAGCATTACTAAATCTTCTTGTGCCTTAAAAGGTAGTGGACGCAGTATTACATTGTTAACAATACTAAAAATAGCACTTGTAGCACCAATTCCTAATGCTAAAGCTAAAATAGCAACAAAAGTAAAGCTTGGTTTATTAGCTAACATACGTAAGCCGTAGCGGAGATCTTGATAAAAATTTTCTATCATTTCTATTCCTTTTGCTTCTCGGCAATCGCTTTTTACCTTTTGCAAATTCCCAAAACGCCGCATTGCATCTGCTTTTGCTTCTTCAGCACTCATTCCAGCAGCAATATTATCTTTAATGCACATTTCTAGATGAAATTCTAATTCTTCATCAATTTCTTGATGCACTTCATCTTTTTTCAAAAAGCGTTGCCAGAAGTTTTTTATACTAAACATAAAGTTTATTCTCCTAGGGTGCGCTATTTTTAAGCTGTTTGCATAACCTTAGAAATTGCTATAGAAAGTGCTTGCCAACTATTAATTTCTACTTCTAATTGTTGTTTACCTAAAGCAGTTAGCTGATAGTATTTTGCCCGACGATTATTATCAGAAAGTCCCCAGGACGATGAGATCCACCCTTTTTGCTCCATTCTATAAAGTGCAGGATAGAGCGAACCTTCTTCCACTTTTAGAACATCTTCAGAAATTTCTTGTATTCGTCTTGCAATTGCATATCCGTGTAACTCATTACGGGAAAGTACCTTTAATATCAGCATATCCAAAGTCCCTTGCAAAAGCTCTATTCTGTTATCAGACATTGGGGTGGCCTCCTAGAATATCTAGGGGAAATATGACAAAACATACCTAGACTGTCAAGGGGAAAAATTTCTAAGGGTTTTCTTTGGAACAAAATTTAGAAAATGGGTGTCTAGTGAATCTATAAAATTGACAATTTTTTAATAAATCAAAATTTCAAGGGGAACTGTTATGGCCGCAACAAACCTTGGTTTTAAGAAAGTTCTATTTAAAAACAAGTTAGCATTTATTTATTTAAGCTTTTCCATTGCTTTAATACTCTGTTTTTCAACTAATTATAATGCTGCTACTAATGTGCAAAGTCCTCGTCTTCTAGAAACTAATAAAGCTATTGAAGAAAAGTTAACCTTTAAGGAAAAGCATGTTTATAGAGTAGCTTTAGCAAAAAAAGATTTTCTACTTGTTACTTTAGAGCAAAAAGGAATAGATGTAATTATTCAAGTAATAGACCCTAATGGACAAAAGCTAGCCGACGTTAACAACCTATCAAGCCCTTTAGGTCAAGAAGCGTTGGTAATGATTGCAGATCTTGAAGGCGATTATCAGTTGATAGTAAAGGCAGCGGATGAAAAAGTATCTGTTGGGAGCTATGAAATTAAAGTTCAGGAAAAACGCCCATCAACCCAAAAAGATGCTGCACTATTAGAAGGGCGTGAATTACAAGCAACAGCAGATTTTCTTTATGCACAAAATACCAAAGAAAATTTTCTTGAAGCTCTAAAACTTTATCAACAATCTGTAGAGCTTTTTCAACTAGCAGAAGATAAAAAAGGCCAAGCTAGTTGTTTGCGAGGTGTAGCACTTTGTTATTACTCGCTAAATGAAAACTTAAAATCAATAGAAAATTATGAAAAATCCCTCGCGCTTTGGACTGAACTAGGCCAACGCTATAGCCAAGCAGCAACTTTACTTGCAATTGGGGGTGTTTACTACATTATAGACGACTATCAACTTGCACTTAGTTACTATGAACAGGCTCTACCAATTTGGATAGAAATAAAAGACCGATATGGTGAGGGCTACACTTTAGCAGCAATTGGTAACGCTAAAGTTTCAACAGGCGATTATTTCAAGGCTGTAGAATGTTATTATCAATCCATCCAAGCTTATCAAGACTTATCTAACTTAAACGCAGAAGGCACGGCTAGATTTAGTTTAAGCAATGCTTTTTATTTGTTAGGTGAATTAAACGAATCTTTATCTAACTATCAGCAAACTCTAGCACTTTTCCAAACTACCAAAGATAAAAAAGGCCAGGCTAGCACTTATACAAACTTAGGCTTAGTTTATGCAGGGTTAAAAAATAAAGATTTATCCTTAGACAATTATAATAAAGCAATAACACTTTATCAAGAACAAAACGAGCCAATAGCAGAAGCTTTTACTAGGCTTGGTGTTTCTGCATCACACTTACTTTTTGAAGAACATGACAAGGCTTTAGAAGTTGGCAATCAATCCTTGGAAATCTTTCTAAAATCTAAAGATAGACGAGGTGAAGCTATTGCATTAAGCAATATTGGGCGAGTTTATTTTGCTTCTGGAGATAAAGAAAAAGCTAAGGAAAACTACCAAAAAGCAATTGATATTTTTCGCTCTCTAGGCTATCGCAGCGGTGAAGCAGCAATGCTTTATGGGCTAGCGAGTGTTGCCCTAGAGCTAGGAAATATAAATGAAGCTCAAAGCCAGATTGAAGCAGCACTTAAAATTGTTAATTCTTCTACTCTAAAAATTACTGAGCAAGAAATTAAAGAATTTAATTTTACTGCCCTACGTAGCTATTTTGATCTTTATATTGATGTTTTAATGCAGTTACATAAAAATAACCCTAATGGAAGCTATGATTTACAAGCATTCCAAGTAAATGAACAAGCTCGCGCAAGATTTTTACAAGACATTTTAACCAGCATTCGCCCAACAATTAGCGGAATAGATTCACAACTTCTAGCTAAAGAACGTAAAGTTAACCAATTAATTAGAAATAAAACCCGTAGCCAAATGAAGCTTTTAAGTGCTGAATATACAGCAGAACAGCTAACAAGTGTCTCTAAAGATTTAGAAAAATTTGCTAAGGAATATGAAGTAATCCAAGCTGAAATTAAAGAAAAATATCCGCGTTATGCTCAACTGATGTATTCATCGCCAATAGCAACTAAAGACCTACAACAACGCTTAGGCAAAGATACTATTTTATTAGAATATTGGCTTGGTCAAAAATACAGCTATCTTTGGTTGGTAACACCTGACAAAGTAGAAAGTTTTGAACTTCCTGCACGTTTTGAAATAGAGCAACAAGCTAATAAATTTCATCAACTTTTACGCGCTCGTAATGACATAATTCGCTATTACAAAGGAAAGCCTATAAATCAATCTACTACACACAACTTAACAAAAGACCAAATAAAAGATTTGGCTAAACTTTTAGCAGAAGGAAAATCATTAAATAAACCTTTATCGACAGAAGAAAAAGATGCCCAAGCAGCAGAATTAGCTAACACATTAGGACAAATTTTGCTCCAACCTGTAGCAACAAAACTAGCAAAATCAAAGCTTTTAATTGTTGGCGAAGGGGCTTTGCATTTTATTCCTTTTGCAGCATTGATTAATCCAGGAGATGAAACTAAAAAAACGCCGCTTTTGGTTGACCATGAAATAGCCTATTTGCCAAGTGCTTTATCATTTATTGCTTCACAAACTACAAATAACGAGCGTAAAAACTTAAAGCCTTCTGTAGCAATTTTCGCTGATCCAATACTTTCAGTTGTAGACAACAGATTAAGTAAAAAAGCTCTAAAAGATAAAGAAGAAAACCAACAACCACCAAGTATTTTGGTATCCTTAAAAGATCCTGCTCGTCAATCTGTAGAGCTAGCTTACCGAGCAGCAGAAGACACAGGAATACTAAATGAAGACTACCGCATTCCCCGTTTGCCAGTTGCCGCACAGGAAGCCAAACAACTTGCAACTATTTTAGAAAAGCCAAAAGAAATCCTTGAAACTGCAATGACTCGTAACATCTTGTCTAGCGAGGAGTTAAAGCAATATTCCATTTTGCATTTTTCTAGCTATGCTTTTATTAATAGCAAACATCCTGCAATTTCAGGTCTTGCACTCTCGCTTTTTGACACAGTTGGCAAGGAACAAGATAACTTCTTAAGACTAAAAGACTTATATAACTTAGAGCTACCTGCTGATTTGGTAACTTTTAGTGCTGGCGGGACAACCCTAAATGGAGAAGTAAGAGCAGAAGGATTTTATGCTCTAAGTCGGGGTTTAATGTATTCTGGTGTATCTCGTACAATGCTAAGTTTATGGACGGTTAATGAAGATGCTCGTGTTGAATTAATGAGCAAGTTTTATCAAGAACTGCTAAAACAAAAACAATTAAAACCTTCTGTAGCTTTGCGTAATGCCCAACTAGCCATTTTAGAAGATAAACGCTGGCAATCACCTTATTATTGGGCTGCATTTATGGTAGTAGGTAACTTAGACTAATTAATTTCAAGTCTATTTTTTTAATATTTCGATGGAGTGTTGGCATTTAAGCTATTCTTAAAATGTTTAGGGCAATATAATATTTTTACTTCAAAGAAAATATTCCTAAAAATAGAATAAGAGCGCAAATGTCAACACCACAAGAACTTAGCAATTTTATTTAGCAAATAGCCGACCTTCTACGCGGACCCTACCGCCCACCACAATATGAACGTGTAATGCTGCCTTTAACCGTGCTACGCCGTTTTGACTGCCTACTTGAATGCACCAAAAACCAAGTCTTAAACACCTATGAACGCTATAAAACACAAGATAAATTATCTGATTCACTAGATTCAATACTTAATAAAATTACTGAGCAGAAATTTCATAATCGTTCACAATTAAGCTTTATCAAGTTAAAAAATGACCCTGACAACATACAAACACATCTTGTTAGCTACATTAATGGGTTTTCTAAAAATGTTCGTGATATTTTTGAATATTTTAAGTTTGCTGATGAAATCCAGTTAATGAGTGATGCTAATATACTGTATTTAGTAGTAAGCAAATTTTGTGATGTTGATTTACATCCTGACAAAGTAGACAACATTGCTATGGGATTGATATTTCAGGATTTGATCCGTCGGTTTAATGAACAGGCCAATGAAACAGCAGGTGATCACTTTACCCCGCGTGAAGTTATTCATTTAATGGTAGATATTCTTTTTACCTATGATGATGATTTTTTAACAACTCCATTTATGGTACGAACAATGCTTGACCCTACTTGTGGCACAGGTGGAATGCTAGCAGAAGCACAAGAATATTTAAGTAAATATAACCCTGAAGCAATACTTCAAGTTAATGGACAGGATTATAATGGTCGAGCTTATGCTGTTGCTGCTTCAGATATGCTTATCAAAGGAAGTAAAAACAGCCAAATTAAGTTTGGAGACTCATTAATTGATGACAAGTTTTTTGGAGAAAAGTTTAATTACCTAATAGCTAATCCTCCATTTGGCGTAGATTGGAAAAAGCAACAAAAAGAAATTGTTCAAGAACATGAAAAGCTTGGGTTTGCTGGGCGATTTGGTGCAGGGTTGCCACGTGTAAATGATGGCTCATTGCTATTTTTGCAACATATGATTTCTAAGTTTGAAACTTATGATCCAAGTCCAGAAGACCCTAAAAACCGCAAAGATGGTTCACGCCTAGCGATTGTTTTTAATGGCTCGCCATTGTTTTCTGGTGGTGCTGGTTCGGGTGAAAGTAATATTCGTAAATGGATTATTGAAAACGATTGGCTAGAAACCATCATCGCGCTACCTGAACAAATGTTTTATAACACTGGCATTGGAACTTATATTTGGATAGTAACCAACCGCAAAGAGCCTCAACGAAAGGGCAAGATCCAATTAATAGATGCTCGCGCACGCTGGAAGCCTATACGCCGCAGCCTAGGAGATAAACGCCGTTATTTAGGCGAAGATGATATTGAAACAATTGTTAAAGAATATGGAAATTTTGCTGAAACAGAAACTTCAAAGATTTTTGACAATGCTGAGTTTGGCTATACTCGTGTAACAATTGAACGTCCAATGCGCTTACGCTTTCAAATTACACTTGAGCGCAAAGCCCAATTTTTAGACCAAGTTCCACATTTGCTAGATGATATTCAAGCAATTGACAAAGAATTAGGGCGAGAAGTTTACTTAAATTGGAACGAAGTCCAAGAGCGAGTTAACAAGGTTTTGTCTAGCCATTCATCAAAATGGCGTGCGCCAGAGCAAAAGTTTTTCCGTGCTGTTTTTGCCGAACGCGACACAGAAGCCGCGCCCGTAATTTTCAAACGTGAAACAATCAAAGGAAAAAAACAACTAACAGAAAAAGATCCCTCTAATAAACTATCTAATGACTCTCAACAACAGGTTATTTATGAACCAGATAAAGAGTTAAGAGTTTTTGAGAACATATCATTAAAAGAAAATATAGAAGATTATTTTTCTCGTGAAGTATTACCGAGTTTGTCAGACGCTTGGATAGATCATACAAAGGATGTTGTAGGCTATCAGATAAACTTTGACAGCTATTTTTATGATTACGTTCCAGCGTTGCAAAATACAAGCTCAAGTTCTTTAAAAAGCCTCAAATACCATTGATGGCAAAGAGCTAAAAACACGTATTGCTATAGAGGAAACAAAATGATTGTTAAACAATTACGGTTAACTAATGTTCGTGTTTTTCGTGAAGCAGAATTTAATTTTCAACCAGGATGAACTTGCTAGTTGGGGTCAATGGCGTTGGCAAATCAACTGTTTTGGATGTGTTGCGTATATTGTTTTCACAAATATTGTATTCTCCAGTTATGCCAAGACTTCTAAGGTTCAAAGGATAAACCTATTAAATTTAAAGATAGTGACATTTCTGTAAATTCTATAAACAAAGGTTTCTTGAGACTAACATTGTTTGTAAGATTGGGCAAACAAAGTTTGAATATCCAGGCAACTATTACAAAAAATCTTATGTTGCTTACACACAAGAAGAAAGACAAAAAAAAGCCCTAGCTAATAATGGCTCAATAAGTGTTGATTCAATGGAAACTCTTGAAACTGAAATACAAAAACAAACTTTATTAGCTATATTTTTCTCTCCTCATCGCTCTATTCTTAATTCAACTAAACTACAACTAAAAGATGATATATCTCCTGCACATGCTGAAGCACTAGAAGCAAGACAACTTAAACTAAAAGACTTTGTAGACTGGTGGCAAGCTCGTAAAAAACTAGCTGAAGAAGGTTTAGGATCAGGCCAAACAATATTAAATGCCCTAGAGCAAGCTGTTACAGAATTTCTTGGTTGTTCTAATTTACACGTTGATGAGAAAAAGAAAACTTTGTTATTAGAAAAATCTGGTGTGACACTAGATGTAAAACAGCTTTCAGATGGTGAACGAGGCGTTTTAGCCTTGGTGTTAGATTTGACCAAGCGTTTAGCCGAAGCTAACCCCTATTTGGAAAACCCTGCCAAAGGGGGAAAAGCCGTTGTGCTGATTGATGAGCTAGATTTGCATTTACATCCAAAATGGCAAAGAACTATTGTTGATCAGCTAACTAAAACATTTCCAAATTGTCAGTTTATTGCTACCACACATTCACCCCAAATTATTGGTTCTGTAGCACCAGAAAATGTTATTTTGCTTGAAGCTGGAAAACCACCAGTTCCGCCAAACCAATCACTAGGAATGGACACTAATTGGATACTTAAGTTCTTAATGGAAACAGATGAGAGAGATTCTAACTATGAATTGGAACTTGAAAAAATTGCAGAAATGATTGAAGCTGAAAATTATGAGATAAGCACAAAAAGAATTGATACTTTGAGAGAACAGATTGGTGAATTTCAGAACTTGTAAGATTGCAAACTAGAATAACCCGTCTTAGTTTATTAAAAAAATGAAACGAATAAAAAAAAGTAAAAGCCCCAAAGAGTTGGAAAAGTGGAAACATGAACAACAAAAAAAAGGCTTAAGTTGTTCATATGATAACATGGAAAGATCTGTTAAAAATGTAGTTCACAACAGTTTAATAAAAGAACAAGGAAGCATTTGCTGCTATACAGGAATACGTATAAGCGTTGACTCATCTCATATTGAGCATTTAAAACCACAAACTATTTGTGTTGGTAATGAAGATGTGGAATACAACAATTTGTTAGCTGCCTATCCGCGCCCCGATCCTAGAAATCTAGTACACTAGATTGCGACTTTGGAGCGCGTAAAAAGGCTGATTGGTTTGATGAAAATCTGCTTATTCACCTTTTCGATCCGATTGTGAAAAACATTTTACTTTTGATTTAGAAGGAAAAATTGCTGAAGATAATGAAGAATAGAAAAAAGTAAAGATAGAAGTCTTCAATAAAACTAAGAAAGAAGCAAAAAAAGTTAGAATTAAAAAAAAAAGTTAGCGGCTATGAGTGCTAAAAAGAAGAAGACAAACCAACAAAAGAAACTGTAAAAATGTTAGGACTTAATAATAAAATTCTTATTTCAATGAGAAAAAAGGCTATAGATGAGTTTCTTTTTCCAGAAGAAGAAGAATTTTCTGAATCAAAAGCAAAAATGATGTTAGAAAATATAATGAATAGAGATAATCAAGGAAATTTTCGCCCTTACTGTTTCGTACTTTTTCAAGCTTGCCAAATATACATTAAGGAACTTAAAAGAAGCCGTATTAGACGAACTTCCATTCATCGACAAAATCAAGATTAATTTTATGCAAGATAAAACTAGAGAAATAGCTTTTGAAAGTGTGATTGAAGCTGATTTGTTGGCTAGTGGATATGTTTCTCTTAAATCAAAAGACTTTGATAAAAAATTAGCTATTTTTCCTAGTGTGGCACTAGATTTTATTCGTAATTCTCAACCTAAAGAATGGCAAAAATTAGAAAATTTGCTTGGCAATAATATTAATAAACAAATCTTAAGCGACTTATGCAAATGGATGGATACTTATGGAAGTTTGGCTACGCTAAGACATGGCTTTAAGTGCTATGGTCGGACAATCAAAGTAGCTTTTTTTAAGCCTGCACACGGGCTTAATGCCGAAATAAAAAAACAATACGATTCAAATCAAGTTGGAATAACTCGCCAGCTACATTACAGCGAAAAAAATAATAATTCTATAGATGTAACTTTAAGCATCAATGGCATTCCTATTATTACTTTAGAGCTTAAAAACCCAATGTCAGGCCAGACGGTTGAAGATGCAATTACACAATACCGAAAAGATCGTGACCCACGAGAACCTATTTTTGAATTTAAGCGACGTACTTTAGTACATTTTGCTGTTGATACAGAAAATGTCTCAATGACAACTAGGTTGGCAGGTAGCGCGACCCAGTTTCTACCGTTTAACAAAGGCTTAAACGGTGGTGCAGGTAATCCAATTGACCTACAAGGCCGCAACTACCGCACAGCTTATTTATGGGAAGAAGTGTTGGAACGTGATAGCTTGATGGATTTGTTAGCCAGATTTCTACACGTTGAAATTAAACACGTTCGCAATGATGAAGGCCAAAGGTCAAAACGTGAGGAAATGATTTTTCCTCGCTACCATCAATTAGAAGCTATAAGAAAACTTGTTGAAGCAGCAAAAATTGATGGTGTAGGACATAATTATTTAATTGAACACTCAGCCGGAAGCGGGAAAAGTAACACTATTGGTTGGTTAACCCATCGCTTATCATCGCTACATGACGATAAAGACCAACGTATTTTTGATAGCGTTATTGTAGTTACTGATCGAACAGTTTTAGACCAACAATTACAAGATACAATTTATCAATTTGAACATCGCCAAGGTGTAGTGCAAAAAATTGACGAAGATTCACGCCAACTTGCTGAGGCTTTAGAAAGTGCAGTTCCAATCATTATTACAACTTTACAAAAATTTCCTTTTGTTACAAAACACTTGCAAAAAATGGCTAAAGAACGTGGTGAAATGGGCGGCGGAGTTCTACCAACAAGGCGTTGTGCAGTAATTATTGATGAGGCTCATAGCTCACAAGCAGGGGAAACAACTACAAAGCTAAAAGGTGTTTTAGGCGGCGAAGAATTAGTAAAAAAAGCTCAAGAACAAGCCAAAGAAGAAGGCGAAGAAAATATAGAAAAGCTATTTCGCCAGATGGCTGAACGTAGCCAACAAGCTAATCTAAGTCTTTTTGCTTTTACTGCAACACCAAAATATAAAACGATGGAAATATTTAACGAGACTTTTCACCTCTACACTATGCGACAAGCAATTGAAGAGGGTTTTATTATGGATGTGCTTAAAAATTACACTACATATAAAACTTACTATAAATTGCTTAGAAAAAGTGAAAAGGATCTCAATGTAGAGCGACGAAAAGCGGCTAAATCCCTAGCTCGATTTGTTAGGCTTCATCCATATAATTTAATACAAAAAGCAGAGGTGATGCTTGAGCATTTTTATTCTGTAACACGCCATAAAATGGGCGGTAGAGCTAAAGCAATGGTGGTAGCAAGTTCAAGGCTTGAAGCCGTGCGTTATAAACAAAATTTTGACCGCAATATTATTATTAAAGACTATCCAATAAAAACATTGGTCGCTTTTTCTGGTGTAGTAGAAGATGATGTAGTGCCAGGAAAAACTTACACTGAAGAAGCAATGAATAAAGGTATTAAAGAAAAAGAGTTGCCAGAAGCCTTTGCAACACCACTTTATCAAGTTTTGTTGGTTGCAGAAAAATATCAAACAGGTTTTGACCAACCATTGCTACATACAATGTATGTGGACAGAAAGCTTGGAGGGCTTCAAGCTGTGCAAACTTTGTCGCGGCTAAATCGCACCCATCCATTAAAGGAAGATACTTTTGTACTAGATTTTGTTAATGAAAGAAAAGAAATTCAGGAGGCTTTTGCACAATATTATCAAGGTGCTGAAATGGGCGAAGAAGTAGAGCCTTCAAAAATGTACCAAATTAAAGCAGAGTTAGATCAAGCCAATATTTATCTTAAAGAAGAAGTGCAAAGGTTTGCAGCAATTTATTACAAACCAACACAGCGTCAAACAGCCTTAGATCATCGCTCTATGAACGCAACACTTGATCCAGCAGTTGACCGTTTTAGAAATTGGCAAAAAACCGATGAAGCAGCATCAGACCTTTGGCGAAGCAAAATTAGTGCTTTTAGAAATTTATATGTTTTTCTAAGTCAAATTATTCCTTATCAAGACTCAGACGTAGAAAAGCTTTACACTTTTTTGCGCTATCTTGTTGCCAAATTACCAAGACGTAAAAGCCAACAAGCTTATCAATTTAATGAAGAAGTTCAATTGCAATATTATAGGCTACAAAAAATTAGCGAAGGCTCTATAAGCTTAATTGATCATAAAGGACACCCTTTAGATGGCCCAACATCGCTAGGCAGTGGTATTGTAAGAGAAGACTCTATAACTTTTTCGCGCTTGATTGATCAAGTAAATGAGCGATTTGGTACAAATTTTAATGAAGCTGACCAATTATTTTTTGATCAAATTGTTGAAACAGCAATAGAAAAAGAGGATTTACAAAAAGCAGCTAAAGTAAATCCTCAAGATAAATTTGCTTTATTTTTTAGCACCATGTTAGAAGATTTGATTGTTGAAAGAATGGATCAAAATGTAGATATTTTTGTCCGTTTTATGAACGATTCCAACTTTCAAAAAACTGTTTCTAATTGGTTAACAGCTAAAGTTTATGAAAAACTGCTAGAAGATGATAAAAAATAAACCCATCCTTTAAGTTTTTAAGCTCTTAGAGCAAACAAGTTTTTTGTGTAGACTACCAGCCTATTTCAACTAAAAGCTTGCCGTTTTTAACCGTTACAGACTTTAGAAATGTGTTAACAGCTTTATCCATAGCGGTTTCATTTTTTAAGGGGATAGCCTTTTCAGCAAGTTTTTCAGACATTTTTTTTTCTGCCATTTGTTTAATAGGCTCATTTAGCTGATCAGGAAGTTTGTCAAAATCTAATTTGGTAATTTTTGCATTGCTTAAGCGCATTACTTTTTCTTTTGGGTCATAAGTAATACTTACAAAAACGGTTGCTGTGCCTGTAAAAGTAGGTTTTGGCGGTGCTTCAGGTTTCTTTTCTGCTACTTTTTCTGCTACCTTTTCTGCTACAGCAGGAGCTTTTCCTGGTTTAGGGGTTTTCCTGGCAAATCAGGTGCTTTTTCTGGTTTGTCTAGTTTTGCTGGTTTATCTGGTAAATTTGGTTTATCTGGCAATTTTGGGCCATCGCCAGCAGGCACAGCCAAAATATCTACTTTAAGCCCTATTTGGTCTTTTCCTTCTTCAAGCAGTACAGTTGGATTGCTAACAGTTAACTCTACAGGTGATTTTTCTTTATCTTCACTACCTGGTTTAAGTGGAAATTTTCCTTCTATTTCTTTTTGAATTTCTTCTTTGGAAAGCTCAAAGGTAAAAGAAAGAGGTTTTGAACAAGCTACTATCAGTAAAAAAACAAGAATTAACGAAATTTGTAAAACTCGTGTCATAAAATATCTTCTCCATTAAATTTTTAAACATTTTTCACTTAGTATTAATTCCGAAATATTAATTTTTCTCTGTTTGAACTTCACCTTGAGCTTGGGCTTTTTTTAATGCAGCACGTTCGCGTAAATATTCAATAACTGCTGGCAAAATAGAAATAAAAACTACAACAATAATTACAGTTTCAATTCTTTTAGTAATTTCTGGAAAAGCTTTTCCTAGAAAATAACCTAGTAGGGTCATACTAAAAATCCAGCCAATTCCACCAAAAATATTATAAGTAGCAAATTTTCTATAAGGCATTTCTGCCGCACCTGCTACAGTAGGCGCAAATGTCCGAATAATTGGCACAAAACGAGCTAGCACAATGGTCTTACCACCGTACTTATCATAAAAACTTTTAGCCTTCATTAAATGCGCTTTCTTAAAAAACATTGAATCTGGCCGCGAATAAAGCGTCTGGCCGGCTTTGCGACCTATTGCATAGCCGGTTGCATCCCCAAGCACAGCAGCAATAGACAAAGTAATTAATACTGTCCAAATATTTGCATCTAAACGACCTAGAGCAACAAAAATCCCTGTAGTAACTAGTAAAGAGTCACCAGGCAAGAAAAACCCTGCTAAAAGTCCTGTTTCGCTAAAAATAATAATAATTAAAACAAGTAAACCACCCGTAGTAACTAGATATTCCACATCCCGCAGTTTGTGAAATAACTGTATTAAGTCATTAAAATCCATACTTTCTCCGAAAAATATTTGTTAGGAAATTTATTGAAAAGATTTCATAGGTTAACACGAACATTAAGAATAGAAAAACTGGCTTAAGACAGAAAAAACCTATTGTAGGCTTAAAACACTTTTTTGCTAAAATTTCATCATTAAATTTAGGAGATTTTCAAAAATAATGTTAAAGCTAAATAAACCAAAAGCCCCAAGAAATAGGACTATTGAGCTAACTATTAATGAAAAAGAATTTTATAAAAAACAACTTTGTTTGCTCTCAAGTAAAACTACTGTTGATAAAATAATTAATCAAATAATTAATCAAAATAGTTTTATTGCAATGGATTACTTGCCTGAAAATTCTGTTGATTTGCTATTTTTGGATCCCCCTTATAATTTAAGTAAAACTTTTAATAGCAATTCATTTAAGGAATGTTCTACCAATGAATATATAGAATGGTTTGAAAGCTGGTTTGTTAAGCTGCTTAAAGTTCTTAAATCTACTGCCTCGGTTTATATATGTGGTGATTGGCGTTCAAGTGCTGCAATTTTCTTTGTTGCAGAAAAATACTTAAAAATGCGTAATCGTATTACTTGGGAACGTGAAAAGGGACGAGGAGCAAAGGCTAATTGGAAAAACTGCTCGGAAGATATTTGGTTTTGTACTGTTTCAGACAAATACACTTTTAATGTTGATGATGTAAAAATGAAAAGAAAAGTAATTGCCCCATACAAAATAGAAGGTAAGCCTAAAGATTGGCAAGAAAGCGAAGAAGGAAATTACAGGTTAACTCATCCTTCAAACCTTTGGACAGATTTATCCGTCCCCTATTGGTCAATGCCAGAAAATACTGATCACCCAACACAAAAGCCTGAAAAACTGCTAGCTAAAATAATTCTGGCTAGCTCTAATCTAAATGACTTAGTTTTAGACCCATTTCTAGGCTCTGGCACAACTGCTGTTGTAGCAAAAAAGCTTGGACGTAATTTTATAGGCATTGAACTAGATGAAACTTATAGTTGTTTAGCTCAAAAACGTTTAGAGCTTGCAGAAATAAATAACTCCATCCAAGGCTACAAGGATGGAGTTTTTTGGGAAAGAAACACTTTTTCAAAGCAAAAAACTTAGGTAAGTTTAATTATCTCCAAAAATAATGCCAATTGTAATCAAAAGTAATATTTTTTCCTGGCTCAAGTGTAGTTTTCCAACTAATTTTTCCTACACCATTAAATCTATTCCACCAGGACGGCCAATTATAAGAATAATTGTTATAGCCCGATAAACCTAAAAAACTATCATCTTCTAAAACATTGATAGCTTTAATTTCACCTGTATTTGAAGCACTGTCAACATTACCTAATACATAACGAGTTATCTCTAAGTAAACAGGCTGTTTATAAAGATTTGTCAAACTTACAGAGCTAGCTATATCACTACGACTATAATCATCACCATTCCAACGCACTGCATTTGGAGTCCGTTTTGATTCAGTTTCAGTCTTTTTAGCTAAAATATTGATGGCTTTGGTAATCTCTAAATCTGTAGTTGCACCAATAGAAGTATAAGTAAGTAATCCTTCTGCTAATACTGAATCATTAGAAGTAATCAAGGCTGGTGCTGTAGTAAATGGATGTGTCCCATTATTAGTAATTCTAATTTTATGTGTTGCTTTTGGGGTTTTCATTAGCCGAGCAAGTTCTAATTGTTGTTGGCTACTTATATTTCTAGATAGTTCTGAAGGTGGGGAAAAAGGTAAATCGACTACGTAAACATCTTTATACTTAAAAGTTTGTTCTGCTAGAGTGACAACCATTCTTTCACCTCTTTTTAAGCTAATATTTTTAAGCTTAAATACAAAAAGATCTTCTGTTTGTCCTGCGTTTTGAAAATCTGGGCCAAGATCCCCTGTTTGAGTGCTAGAATTAGTCGATTGATTTGTAATAATACGCTGGGTAGTTATATCATTATCTCGACCATCAAAAGAAAAGTTATTGCTGCGAGTAGCATTGCTATAACCATCTCTCCGGCTATTATCAAAATAGTTTGAAAGTTGAGCAATAGATTGTTGTAAGGACATTGGGTCAAGGCTGTTTTCAAAAACAAATGTTGGAACTCCTACCACAAGATTAACTGATACATCATTTAGATCTGCTAATTCATTTAGCAATGTAGCTTGAAGTTTAACTACTGCATTTCCATTTCCATCTAAATTAACTCTATAACTAGGAATCCAGCGAATACCTTTTTGTACATAAACCAAACCCACTTTAGCCGAGGGAGCAAGTTTTTGCTTTCCCCAATCAAGTTTTAAGGACATTTGGGTACGCAGTTCTTCTTCTGTTAGCTTAGTATTAAATGGATTTTTGAAAGTAATATCTTGTATTTGACTGATAGATAAGACTTTAACACCATTATTTGTTTTTAATAGAACTAAACCAGACTTTTGAGCTAATTGTTCTGGGGTATTAACACTTGAAGTTGCAGCAAGCTCTTCTGATGTACGTGTAGGAATACTTAATATAGTAGCTTGATATTGAATAGGATCTTTATCCTCAACCCCCTTTTCTGTAATTAAAACTTCTGAGCCTATGTTAGCGGCTATTAAGGACTCAATATTAAGCGCAGTTCGTTCAACAGAAATCTTTCTAATTCCAGTGCTTACACCAACTAATTTAGCATTTGGATCAATTGAATAAGGCCAAAAAGTCCCTAAAATAGGATTAGGTATATAATCTAGTACCACATTTCCATTGCTGTCGGTTGGCAGATTTTCTTCGTGCAAAACAAAAACATGCCCGTCTTTGAAAACAGAAATTTCTTTGATAGAAATTTTCCGCGAATCAGCAAAAGCATTAGTAATATTTGCTAAATTAATTATTAGGACAAGGATAAATAAAAATAAGTAGCTAGAGAATTTTTTCATAACTGACTCCTAAGCTTAAGTTTACTTACAGAACATTATGAGGAACTATAAGGTTGTATTTTGTAACTATCAAACAAGTAATTTTTTGCTAGTCTTTAATTTTAATCTCAACATACCTTCAATTGTAAGGTTAAACCCAAGAAAATAGCTTATAGAAAAAGGAATATTTCAAAATGTTTGCCCTTTAATGTTTATTCTTTATAATAAATTTCATTAATTAGTTTGTTAGATTATCCAAATTAGAAAACAAAGTAGGAGGAAATTATGAATCTTTCCAAAATAAGCCAACGCCGTCAAATTACAATCCCAAAAGATATTTTTGAAGATATGAATTTTCATGAAGGTGATTATGTAGAAATAATTCGCGCTAATGATGATGAATTAATACTTAAAAGAAAAAAAATTATTGATATAGCCAAACAAAAAACTCAACTTGTTTTTCCTCAAGTTCCTTCTTATGAAGAGAGAATGCGTTTACTCAAGTTATTAGAAGCTAATGCAACTGATGATAGCCAAGATATAGATTTAGATTTTATTAGAGCTTCCCGCACTAGTAAAGATTCTACTATTTCTTTTGATGAGTAAACACGAAATATTTATTAGATACAAATCACTGTTCTTATATTATGAATGGAACCGCCAAAAACCCTTTGTACCATAAGTTAGAAGAAATAAATACCTTAGCAAAATATAAAAGTATAATTTCTACACCTATTTATATGTGTGAAGTTAGTTTAAGTGAACTTTGTTATGGAGCAGAAAAATCTTCCATTTCTTCTAACATCTATAACCGCATTGCTACTTTTAGAGCCTTAGTTCCTTGCTTGTCTCTAACAACTGATTGTTGGGAGTTACATGGCAAAGTTAAATGGAACATTAAAAAAAGTGGAAAAAACATAGCTGATTTTGACCTTCTTATTGCTTGTGTTGCCAAAACTTATAGTTGTATTCTTGTAACTAATGACAATAACTTTAATAACCTTCCTTTAGGCTTTATTCAAGTAGAAAATTGGGCTAACTAACTAAAAAGATTCCTTTTCTAGCTTTATCTTACTTAATATTTCCTGCTAATATTTTGGCTAACTTAATTGCAGGGTCTTTTTTATCGCCTTCCATTACTCCACCAACATTTTTTCCTTTAATGAAAATTACATAATGAGAGCCATAAGCCTCTAAATGGTAGGTTTTAGGGTCGGCTGAAACTTCATTGAATTTACCAAAGGAAGACATAGAATCTTGGTATTGTTTTACTATTTCTTCAGCTTTATCTGGACTAGCGTTTTCCATAGTAAAAGCTGTTAATTCTACACCATCAATTTTATAACGTGCAGAATAGACATTCTTAAAGAATGCTTGTCCAAAGGCTGAATCAGGAATAATTGTAAAAGAATTGGCAACTTGGTTGTCTTTTGGAAGCGGGTCAGCAGTGGCTAAAGCATCTTTGCTTTCTGGAAGTTTTTCTGCAATGGTTTTAGCAATGGTTGTGGCTGCTTGTTCTGTAGACTTTTCGCTATCAGAACCAATTACACGAACATAATATTTTCCTTTCCAAAAAAACGCGCCATTGCTTTCAGTATAAGCATCATTACCAATTTTTGCCGAGTTAGGATGTGCAGGACGTTCGGCAGAAAACACGCCTAAAGCACTTTTAGGTGAAGTCATATCATAGAGTTCAACTTGAATAAAACGGTTAGCATCTGCATCAGCAACAAAATCAGCCGCTACAAGTAGTTGAAATTCATAGGATTTATAGAGATTTTCCCGTCCATCTACTTTGTCATAAAGATTTTCTGTAGTAAAGCGTTCTAGCTGGCCTCGACGTTTCCAGGCTAGGCCAGCAATTTCAGCCGGAACAAACTTATCTTCTTCATTAGATCCAGCATTTGTGCTATTTGCATTTGTGTTATTGCTAGCTTCACCTTCATAGCTACCTTCCGCGCCTGTAGGCTCACCATCTAAGGAAGCCGCCCGACGATTGCCGCGACGCTCTCCACCGCTAACTTGTACACCTTCTTTTTCACCTTTTTTATCAAGTAGTTCTGGGTCTAGGCGAAAAAGATCTGGATTATAGCGGCGACCTGATACATTAATAGTTACACCAATACCTATAACAATTACTAAAATGACATAACGTATAAGTTTTTCATTACGTGGTGGAGGATTAGGACGTAAATATTTACGTTGTGGGATTTTTAATTTTTTTCTTAAGTCATTCCAGTTCATTAAATTAGCCCCTTCCTAATTTTTAGCAGCCGGCTTTTGAGGCGGCTTGATTTTTTCCTCTATTTCTACTAAACGTTTATTAAAAGTAGCTAAAACTTTTCTAATTGGCTCAGGTAAATCTGTACAATCTTCACAAAAAAATCTAGTTGCATGACTATTTTGCACAGCATAATCATACATTTTATTACAACATTTACAACGCCGACGTTGCTTGATATCTTCATCGCTCATAAAAATTTATCTCTTTTCGCTTAAATAAAAACTAATCTTCTATTAACCCAATATAGACTTCTCCACAACCACCATCTAAATATCTATATAATTTTGCTTGCTTTGATGAATGCTTACAATCAAATTTATACGGCATTTTTTCAAAATCAAATAAATAGTGAGCATTTAGCAAATGGCCTTTTCTATTATTTACATAAACATCCCCTTCAATTTTTACCTCAAAGAAATCATTATTATTTACCAGTAATGTTGGAACAGCTAATAGTTTATTACCCCAAGTATCTGTTTTTCTAGGTTTTTCAGTTCGTAAAACCCCTAGTTTTGCTACTAGATCTTGTTTATTAACAAAATGCTCTAAATAAGGTTTGGTGGTGGTGCAAAAATTTTCAACACATTTAGCCATTGTTGCCATTTCATCAGCAGGACAAGCAAAAGTGTAGATTTCTAGTTTACGAAGATATTTTTGATACTTTTTAGCTAGTTTTTCTAATGCTGCTGCAACAATTATTCCTCCTTGAGAATGAGCAATAACTATTACTTTTTCTTTTTCTTTTAGAGCTTTAGCCAGATTTTTCCTTACATATTTAGCAGGTTCGCTAGTCCATTCTAAGGTTCTGTCAAAAATACATTCTATTAAATCCATTCCTAAACCATTAGTTGGATTAAATAAAACCGTGATAGGCCGCTTAAATAAGTCCCTCAGCCTTTTACCATTCCATTTAGCCACTTTTTCATTAGTTGCAACTCCATTAACAAAAAACCATGCTTCTTTGTTTGCTGTTTGGGCGGAATCATCACATTTAATATAAATACTCTTAGGCTCTTTAAATTGTAGTCTAGGGATTAAAGCATCCTTTAAGTAGCTTCCCAGCCTACTTAATTGTCTGAAATTATCTTTCTTTAGGATTTTGTATTCTGAGCGAGGTGCGTTACAGTGCCAAGTGTTAGTTTCACCAAAAACTGCGGTTATATTCTTCCAAGGGCGTAGCGAAACGCTATCACTAAAAATCAATATATCTCTAAGTAAATCTTGAGTTTTTCTAATTAACATAACTTTTTATTTGGTAAGTAATTGATTAAAAAACAACTAGCCGCCAACAAAAGGCAGCTAGCTTATAAACAAAAATTAAAAACTTAAGTTTTCTAGCCAACTGCACCTTTGCGGCGATGTTGCCAGTTGTGAACAAACTCTGCTACTCGGTCATAAACCGTGTTTAGCACATCTAATTCTGGTAGATAAACTATTCTAAAATAGCCATCTTTAGGATCCATACCAAAACCAGAGCCATGAACAAATAAAACGCCTGTTTCACGTAGCAGGGACAAAACAAATTGCTCATCTGTAGCATCACCAAGATTTTCCATTTGTGCCATTAAATAAAATGCTCCTTTAGGGATAGTGCAGTTCATACCTTCAATAGCATTAATTCTTTGGCAAGAAAGATCTCGTCTAGCTCTAAAACGCGCCATCACATCATCTAAATAAGCATGATCGCCGTCTAAAGCCGCAGCGACGGCATGTTGTGGAGGTCGTGCGCTACAAAGGCGAGCATCAGCCATTTTGTTAATTCCAACTCTTAAGTCAGTCATTAAATGAGGATTGGAAATTTTCATCCAACCAACTCGCCAACCTGGAGCTAAATAAATCTTGGACATACTTTCAAAAGTAATTACAGGAACGCTTTCATCAACTAGGCTAGCAATTGGCGGGGCTTGTTCCTCATAAGTCATACGCCAATAAACTTCGTCTGCTAGGATAAGCAAACCTGCTTGATTAGCTACATTAAGCACTTCTAAAAGATTTTCTTTGTTATAAACTGCGCCTGTTGGGTTGTTTGGATTAATAATTACAATTGCACGGGTTTTGTTAGTGATTAAGGCTTTTATATCGTCAATAACTGGTTGCCAATCATTTTTAGGGTCAAGTTTATAAGAGACTTCTTTTGCTCCAAGTTTGGCAAGTATTGCTGTATAAAGTGGATAGCCGGGAGAAGGTACTAAAACTTCGTCGCCTGCTTCAAGCATTGAGCTAAGTACAATGTCTGCTGCTTCGGATGCTCCAGAGGTGATAATTACATCATCTGGAGACATTTTAACTCCTCGTCTGACTGCTTCACGGGCTACAGCTTCGCGGGCTGATGGAATACCTGGCGAAGGGCCATAACCATTATTTCCATCTCGCAAAGCTTTTTCTACAGCTTCAACTAGATGTGGAGGTGTGCTAAAGCCATAAGGAACCGGATCACCAACATTAAGATAAAGAACTTGACGACCTTCGGCTTCTATTTTTTTAGCTTCGCCAACAATATTACGGATGGCGTAAGTAAAATTTCTTGTACGTGTTGCAGCTTTAATCATTGTACTTAAACTCCTAACTTAAAAATTAATTTTGCCAATCATCGATTTGCGCTTTTTGTAATTTGCCACTGTAATCAATATAAATTGACTTCCATTCTGAAAACAGGTCTAAAGCAGCCGTGCCAGCTTCACGATGACCATTACCAGTATTCTTTGTACCGCCAAAAGGCAAGTGAACTTCTGCGCCAATAGTAGAAGAATTGACATAGAAAATTCCTGTGTACATATCGCGCATTGCAATAAAGGCTCGGTTAACATCTTGGGTATAAATTGCAGCAGATAAGCCAAATTCTACACCATTGCCGATTTCAATTGCATGTTCTAATGAATCACAAGGAATTACAGAAACAACTGGGCCAAAGATTTCTTCTTGTGCAACACGCATTTTAGCATCAACATCACCAAAAATAGTAGGCTCAACAAAATAACCATATTTATGGTCTTCGCCGGTTAATCTATTTCCACCTACAACCAATGTAGCTTTATCTTCGTTTTTGCCAATTTCAATATATTTCAACACTGTATTCATTTGATTTTCATTGCAAGACGGGCCGACTTCTACAGATTCATCTAGCCCATTGCCAACTTTTAATGTGCGAGCGCGAGCAGCAAATTTTTCTATAAATTCTTTATAGACTTTTTTATGTACAACCACACGACTTGCAGCAGTGCAACGTTGTCCAGTAGTTCCAAAGCCGCCCCAAATCGCGCCTTCAACCGCTAAATCAACATTTGCATCATCTAAAACTATAATGACATTTTTGCCGCCCATTTCTAAATGACAATGCTTAAAGTCTGGTGCAGCGGCTTCGGATACAACCCGACCGACTTCTACAGAACCAGTAAAAGAAATTAGACGCACATCTTTGTGTTTCATTAAAGGCTCGCCAACAGCACGACCACCACCATTAACTAAATTAACTACGCCTTTTGGCAATCCTGCATCGGCTAAGGTTTGCACTAAATTAACACTAGAAAGCGGAGTATAAGTAGCAGGTTTAATCACAGTAGTGTTACCACAAACTAAAGCAGCCATTAGTTTCCAGCTAGGTATTGCCATAGGAAAATTCCAAGGTGTAATCATCGCGCAAATTCCTACAGGTTGACGAATGGACATAGCAAATTTATTAGGCATTTCAGCCGGAGTAGTTTGACCATAAAGCCGACGACCTTCGCCACCCATATAAAAAGACATATCAATAGCTTCTTGAACATCGCCACGAGTTTCTTTTAGCACTTTGCCCATTTCGCGGGTCATTTCGCGGGAATAAGCTTCTTTACGTTCTAATAAAAGTTGTCCAGCCTTAAAAAGTATTTCGGCCCGTCGTGGTGCTGGAGTGAGTCGCCAAGAGTTTGCCGCTTCTTTAGCGGCAGCAACAGCCATATCAACATCTTCTTGGTTAGAATCTTGAAAACGTCCAATTAATTCGCGGGTGTCAGCAGGGTTAATATTATCAAATGTATTTCCTGATTTAGATGGCACCCATTCGCCATTAATATAATTATTATAAGTTTGTACTGCGGATTTTTCCTTAGACATAAAAACTCCTCTAAAATATAAATTATTTAACTTCGGCTGCTGCATTTTGTAATTTATGGCATTTTATACAGGAAAACTTAATATCTTGCCATTTTTCTGGGTGAGTAGCTTTAATTCTTTTATCTGGTTCATTTAGCCCTGTTTTAGGGTCATGACATTCTAAACATCTTTCACGTGGTGTTAGATCTTTAATGCCTTGATGTTGTGGAATTGAAAGCAATGTAGGTTGTGGATGTTTACCTTTAATGGAAAGAATTATTAGGAAAGAAACTACTGCAATACAAATCGCAGCAAAAAGCAAGTCTCGCTTTTTCATAAAAAACTCACTAAAAATTTTATTATTTGTTGAAAAATCGAAATTTATCAGCAAAGCCTTGGAGTGTCAAGCCAAGGGCGAATATCACACACTAAGTAATATTGATTAGCATTAGTTCTGGTGAGCTTATTTTTGCTTAACTAGCCTTCTTTTCTTGCTCCAATTGTTGAACACGCTCATCCAACCATAAAATATCACTATTCAAATCACCAAGAGCTTTTTGGGTGAATCTACGTTGGTGATTAAATTCTATGATAAACTTATCAAATTTGGTGTTCAGTTCTTTAATACCATTATAAGCACCATTTATGCTAATTGTGTCTATTTCATCACTATTCTTAAGATATTGTACATCAGATTTAATATCAGCTATATCTTCTTTAATTTGGGCAATGTCTGCTATTGCTCCATCAACTTTAGTTTCTAGCTTGCCAATATCGGCTATCGCTCCATCAACTTTAGTTTCTAGCTTGCCAATATCGGCTATCGCTCCATCCACTTTAGTTTCTAGCTTGCCAATGTCTGCTATTGCTCCATCCACTTTAGTTTCTAGCTTGCCAATGTCTGCTATTGCTCCATCCACTTTAGCTTCTAGCTTGCCAAGCTTGCCAATTCTAGCTTGCCAATGTCTGCTATTGCTCCATCCACTTTAGCTTCTAGCTTGCCAATATCGGCTATCGCTCCATCCACTTTAGCTTCTAGCTTGCCAATATCGGCTATCGCTCCATCCACTTTAGTTTCTAGCTTGCCAATATCGGCTATCGCTCCATCAACTTTAGCTTCTAGTTTAAGCTGGTTATCCTCTAGCTTGGCTTGGCCTGTTTTTATTTCCTTTATTTCGTTTATTAGTAATTGAAACATTTCTTCTACAGTCATAGTGTCAACTTCCTATATCTTTGCTTGCTCTTATGTAATGGTATCTTACCAAGATACTTTGGAATTGTCGATAGCCTCCCTATATTAATAAACACTTAGGTTGCCCATTTTTTTATTACCAATAACGAGTTTAAAAAATTTTAGCCTAGAGATTTGATTCTCTAGGCTAGCAGGCAAAATGCCCTTATTAGGGGTATGTTTTAAGTTTCACTCAAGGAAAATATACTAATTGGCTAGCTTAACAAATCTAACAGAAGCAAAGAAACCAATATTCTTGACAACATAAAAATTACCTTTTTTATCAACAGCTATCTTAGAAGCAAAGCCTAGGCCAGCTTTTGTAGCTAACCCTTCATCACCTTTAATATCGATTTCACCATTACCAGCTACAGTATTAATTATATTTGTTGTAGCATCAATACGACGCACTTTAACACCAAACAAAACACCAGAAACTGTAATATTATTTCCTACTGCAATAAAAAGATTTCCTGCCAAATCAAAGTCTAAGCCATTAACTATACCTAACCCTGCTTGGCTCACCAGCCCACCATCGCCAGACATTTCGCTAGAATCCTTACCAGCAACAACAACTATATTACCTGTTTTTGTATCAAGTTTTCGGATAATACCTTTACCTTCAGCGAGTAAAATGTTATCTGATTTATCAATAGCTATTTTGGTAAATGGAGCAAGTTGACTGGAAACACTAGTAATAATATTTGTTTTTGCATCGATTTTACGTAAAGATCCTGTAGATGTAACTATGTAAATGTTATTTTGGCTATCTACTGCAATATCAAAGATAGAACTAATACTAGCTTGTAAGGCATTAGCATTATCGCCAGAATCCTTTTTTCCACCTTTACCAGCTATAGTAGTAATAATGCCTGTATTTAGATCAATTTGACGGATGCGGCTGCTAACAGCAAAACGGTTATCTGCAATTAATAATTTATTTGTACTAGTAATAGCTAAAGCTTCAGGAACAGCAATAGCGTTAATAGCTAGCCCTCCATCACCTTCATCAACAGTATTACTAGTATCTTTACCTAGAATAGTGGAAATAATTTGTGTGTTTGGATCAATTTTCCTAACTAAACCATTGACAGGATCTGCCAAATAGACAGCATCATTTGGAGCAACAAGAATATCCCTAATAGAGCCAATAGAAGCAAATTGTGCAGCAATATCATCACCAACTAAATTAAACTTCTTATTACCAGCAACCGGAGTTGCTTCACCACTGCTTAAATTAAGGCGATAAGCAAATTCTGAACCTATAAAAAATAAATTGCCTACACCATCTAAACTTAAAATTCCTGATAAGTTGACATTACTCAGGATAGGAAAATTACTAAGTTTAATGTCTATATTTCTAATAATACCTGTATTTAAATCAACTTGTGAGATTGCTCCTAAAGCTTTTTTGCTACCATCCTCTAATTTTATAAGTGGCCCTCCATCCAATATAAAAAGCTTACCATCATTAGTAGTTATTGCAGATCTAGGAGAATTTAACCCTACTTTAGTAGCTAATTTACCATTTCGTTTATTGAAATTCTTAACACCATTACCAGCTATAGTGTTAATAATTCCAGAAGAGTTAATTTGTCTAACACGTCCACTAGTTGTTTCTGTAATAAAAATATTGCTATTGTTATCTACATCCACATCTACAGCAGTCCCAAAACCTGCTACACTAGCTGGGCCACCATCACCACTAAATTTATTTGAGCCATTTCCAGCAATTGTTGTAATTATTCCCATGCTATCAATACGACGTAGACGAGTTTCTTCTAAAACTAATAAATTCCCATCATTGTCAAAAGCTAGATCTTTGAGATCATTAAATCCTGCTTGTATGGCTGGGCCTCCATCGCCACTAAAACGCCTTCCTTTTGCACCAGCAATTGTTGTAATGACATTAGTTACACTGTCTATTTTCCTTACACTTTGTGTTAAAAAATCTGCTACTAGTAAATTGCCTGATTTATCAACAACTATACTAAATGGAAGGAGTTGAGATGTAGTAGCTAAAACACCATCTTCTACAGATGAACCGCTACCAGCAATTGTAGTAATTACACTTGTTTGTTTATCTACTCGACGAATGCTTGTAGATTCAAAAATAAATAAATTGCCATTGCTATCTGACACTACTCCTTTTGGTGCAATTAGGTTACTTGTAATAGCTAAACCTCCATCGCCAGTAAAGATCTGACCACCAGCAATTGTAGTAATTTCACCAACAGCCAACATAGATACTGGTTTAGATGTTATATCTAATGGACGTTGTGCGAGTCCTCCACGAGTTAAAACAGAAAGTGTTAATTTACCAGGTATATCTTGTGCAACTGCACGAAAGCGAATTTCAGTAGCACTAATAACTTGAACATTTGTAATAGCTTTTCCACCTAAAACCACTTGGCTTTCTGGAGCAAAGTTTTTGCCAGTTATTGTAACTTCCATATCTTCACTTAAATTAATTTGAGATGGACTAACTGATTGAATTTCTGGGGCAGCAACAGAAACAATGCTTAATGCTTCTGTTTCATTAGCCCCACTATCTAAAACAAAAGCTTCTGAGCCTTTTATAGTAACGCTAATAGGTTGTTGAAATGAAACTTCAGGCTGTGCAAGTTGAATAGCTTCAGTTGAACCAGAGACGACTATTTGAACACTTTTTTTATCAACTACATAAATATTACCTAATCCATCAGTGCTAACAGATTGTGGAGTATCAAAAAGAAATCCTTCGGTTGATTCAGCAGATAAATTACTTGTTTGGCTGCCACTTGCTACGCCTAAAGTAGAAACCACTCCAGTAAAAGCACCTTCTTGGCTACGAGTAAGTTCAATTAAACGTACTCGGTTATTATCTTGATCGGCAACAACAAGTATCTGTCCATTATTATTAAGTGCAATGCCTGATGGACGATGAAATTTTGCACTACGCCCAACGCCATCATTTAACCCAATTTGACCCGGCTCACCAGCAACTAAAAAAAGCTTTCGTCTAGCAAAATCAGCAAAATAAATTGCATGGTTATCCGTATCAGCAATGTAGAGATTACCCCCACCATCAGTAACAACTCCCCTTGGACTACTAAGCAACACATCATCAAAACTAGTTGCACCATTAGCATCAAACATTGGTAGTCCAGGTGAACCTTTGCCTAAAATTGTTTCTACTTGTTTATTAAAAGCTATTCTGCGAACGCTATGATTAAGAGTATCTGCAATATAAATTCCACCATTAGCATTATTATCTATACCAATAGCGGTTGGCCCGGCAAATAAAGCTTCTTTAGTTAAACCATTAAGATTTCCTGCTACACGAGGTTTACCAGCATATAATTCTAGCGGTGCAGTTAAGGCATCATCAGCCCTTAAAATAACATTTTGTAGTGGGTTGGAAATATAAACTCCGCCCTGTGAATCAAGTTTAGTGTCACCAGGAACTTTAGCACCTTTTACTTTTTTTATTTTTGCTACTGCAACAAATACTGAAGAAGTTGCGCCCCCGCGCTGTGCTGTTATAGTAGCAAAACCAGACTTTATACCAAAAACTTCTCCTGTAGTCGGATTTACTTGAGCAATATCTGGACTACCTGATTGCCAAGTAGTACCTTCACTAGCATTATTACCATCATTATCTACAGTAGTTAAAATAATACGATTTCCTTCGTTAACTACAGGATTACGCTGTTTTATACGAAAGGGGTTTTCGGCAGCTTTTGAAGTAAAGAAGTTTTTAGTATTCGTAGTCAAAGAAAAATCGCTGGAAGCTAAAGAAATAAATGATGTTATTAGCAGTAGAGAAATAAAAAAAAGCTTTTTATTCATAAACTTTTTCAGACCTTTTAGACAAAATTCTTGGTATTTACTAGATGACGCGCAAAAATTACAAAAATTCTATCATTTATTTTCGGAAAATTTTCCTAATTAGCCCTAAAACTAATCTAGGTTTACCATAAAGCTTTTTGTCTTGAATTTTCCAAATCAAGTAATGCTTTTTTTCTTGGTAGTCCACCACCATAACCCGTAAGACTACCATTTGCACCAATAACACGATGACAAGGAACTATTATAGAAATTGGATTACGTCCATTAGCTAAACCTACGGCACGAACAGCTTTAATATTCCCTATACGAATAGCTAGTTCTTTATAAGAAATCGTTTTGCCATAAGGAATTTTTGTTAATTCTTGCCAAACTTGTTGTTGAAATTTTGTCCCTAACATTAAAATTGGTAGATCAAATTCTGTTAACTTACCTTCAAAATATGCTGTAAGCTGCTCCACAACTTTAGGAAATGGCTCAATGCTGTCATTTGCTACCCATTCAAGACTGGTTGGATCAGCATTGTAAGATTCCATATATAAACCTGTTAAAGAATTTCCATCAGAAGTAAGCAAAATTTTTCCTATCGGACTATTAAAATAACTGTAGTAATTCATATTTTTCCTTTCTAGCTTAAACAAGTGAATGCCAAAGATGTATTGCAGCATAAGCACGCCAAGGTTTCCATTTTTCAGAAAGTTCTAAAACTCGCTTGGGGTTGCGTTCATTAAGAGCTTTATAAATCCCTAAATCCGTATGAAGAAAAGCATCAGGCCAATTAAGCACCCTCATTGCAATATATTGTGCAGTCCATTCTCCTATGCCTGGCAATTTTTTTAATTCAGTTATAGTATTAGCAATATTTACTCCTGGCTCTAGGATAATTTCTTTTTTTACTATGGCTTGAGCAAGTGCCAAAATAGCATTTGCTCGTGAAGCAATTATGCCTAGGTTTGTAAGTTCTGTTACTTGAAGACTTGCAATTTTGTTTGGAGTTGGTGATAAGTGAGTAAGATGCTCAAATGAGGTTTCTAGCTTTTCGCCAAAAGTATTAACAAATCTTCTAGCTAGTGTTGTGGCAGCCTTTACACTTACTTGCTGCCCTAAAATCCCTCGTACCGCTATTTCAAAACCATCAAAAGCCCCTGGTACACGTAGCCCAGGATCTTTAGCAACCTCGCCTAAATGGGCCGCTATTTGTTGTGGTTCAGTACCTAGATCAAAAAGCCTTTTAACACGTGCAAGCACTTGTAATAATACTGGAGCAAGTGAAGTTGAAAGTGAAACTAAAAGCACAAACTCATTTTCAACAGGTTCAACCTTAATCCAGCCACGATATTTTTTATAAGCAACTGTTCTTAAATAAGAGTTATTTTCTATTAATTCAATCCCGCTTAAAGACCGTTCGGAAAGGAATTTAAGCAATGCTTTCCAGTTAAACGGGGGACGATAAGCTAACTCACAAACTAATATTTCATTGTCAATTTGATCTGACCTATTTTTACGTAAGTTAGTTGGATTAAGATTATATTTTTCCTTAAAAAGAGTGTTAAAACGTCGAAGGCTATTAAAACCACTAGCAAAAGCTATTTCTGTGATCGATAAATTAGTATCAGTCAACAAACGTTTAGCAAACAAAAGACGTTGTGTCTGAGCTAATTCAATTGGAGAAACTCCAAATTCACTTTTTACAACACGTCGCAGATGTCTAAGGCTAATGCCCATTTCCATAGCCAATTCATCTAAAGGTTTTTCTACAAGTTCACCATCTTCAATGCGACTAGCAATCATGCTAGCTAGTCGATTGATAGCATCAACATGAGCCTTTCCCGGTGCTAACTCTGGGCGACAACGCAAACAAGGCCGATAGCCTGCTTTTTCAGCCGCTGCTGCACTAGGAAAAAATGTGCAGTTTTGCGCTTGTGGAGTTTTCGCTGTGCAGACTCTGCGACAATAAATTTTTGTGCTTGATACACCAACAAAAAATATTCCATCAAAACGGCTGTCATGCGTTAATACAGCTTTGTAATAACCATCAAAATTCATTTCCATAACTTTATTTCCTGCCTCTTTACTTATGGAAGCAGTATAGATTATTAATTTATTTTTTACTGGCCGTAATCGGACTTGGAAATAAATTTTCCTGGAAAAAAAGTAATTTTGTTTACTAGTAAAATTACTTTAGATTTGCATAAAAAGAAGGGAATCGGCGAGCAAGTTCTTCACAAATATATTCTTCTATTTCTTGAGCTAATGACATTTGCAAAGCTTTTTCAAAAATTTCTTGCGCATCGCTAAGTCTAATAGCTTTTATAGCATCTTTAATTAAGGGAATTGCAGCAGGTGTCATGCTTAAATGTTTAATTCCTAAGCCTAATAAAACTACTACATAGATTGGGTTTGAGGCCATTTCACCGCAAACATCTAGCAAAACCTTACGTGCTTGTGCAACTTTTGCCACCCACATCAATGATTGAAGTACAGCAGGATGTAAAGGCTGGTAAAGATAAGCTACTTGTTTATTATTACGATCTATTGCTAATAGATATTGAATTAAATCATTAGTGCCTAAGCTTAAAAAGTCAGCTTCTTGGGCAAGTTGATCAATAATCATTACTGCTGATGGAACTTCTATAGTTACACCTAATTTAATATTTTGGTCAACTTCAACACCTTTGTCTGTAAGCTCTGCTATTACTTCATTAATAATTTTACGAGCATACCGAACTTCACTAGTAGATGTCACCATTGGTAAAATTATTTGTACATTTTTACGTTGTGAGGCTCGCAAAATCGCACGAATTTGAGTGCGAAACATTGGTTGGTTTTTTAGTGCTAGGCGAATACCTCGAAGTCCCAATGCTGGGTTAATTTCAGATTCTATTCCAGTTAGCGACATCGACACTTTATCTTCACTAAGATCAAAAGTTCGGATTGTCACCCCATTTTCTGCCGTTGATTCAGCTAAACGTTGATAAATTTGGTATTGACCATCTTCCGAGCCTGCTTGAGGAAGCATATTTGTAAAAATAAACTCTGAACGAAATAGGCCAATTCCTTGCGCTCCATAGCGTTTTACTGCATCTAGTTCAGAAAGTAACTCAACATTAGCCCTAATGGTTATTTCTTCCCCATCAGCGGTAATTGCTGGTCGACGAGATTGAGCAAGTAAAGTGTTGAAATTTCGTCGTTTTTGTTCTTGAAAAGCACGATAGCGTTTTATTGTTGCTTCTGTAGGGTCAAGAATTATTAGCCCTGCGCCGCCATCAACAATAGCTGTGTGGCCTGTTATTTGACCATGTTCGGAAAAATCTACTCCAACAATAGCAGGTATTCGCAAACTACGAGCAATAATTGCTGTATGTGAAGCCCAACTTCCTGCATGTGTCACCATTGCAATAATATGGCGCATATCAAGTTCTGCTAGTACGCTAGCAGGTAAGTCTTCCCCAATAACAATAGAGTTAAGAGGCAGGCGGTAACTATTGCGTTTGCCTAACAAAGCATCTGTTAGACGACGGGCTACATCCTCAATATCACTACCACGTTGGCGCAAATAACGGTCAGAAATAGAAGCATAAGCAGCTAGAAAGCGATCTAAGACTACTTTAACTGCCCATTCAGCATTAACAAACTGTTCTGTAATGGTTTTTTTTATGTCTTTGAATAATGCTTTATCTTCTAGCATTAAAAGATGAGCATCTAAAATATAGGCGTGTTGACTGCCTAACTCCCTTTCCATTCTCGCTTTTAGTTCATTTAACTGTTGGCGGGCAATTATAACAGCACGGTTTAACCGACGGATTTCTTTATTAACCTGTGCTGGCTCAATATGTTGAAGTAGGGCCTGGTGTCCTTGAGAGTCCAAATATAGTATTGTGCCAATAGAAATCCCTGGACTAATAGCTAGTCCATGTAAGGTAATTTCCTTAGAAAATTCTCTTGCGCTAGAAGACATCCCCTTCTTCCCCAAATTTATTATTAATTAGGTCACAAAGTGCGCGTAAAACTCGCTCCTCGTCTTCGCCCTCGGCAGAGATAATTAATTCTGTCCCTTTAGATGCTGCTAGTAGTAATACACCTAAAATAGATTTACCGTCAACTGATTGTTGATTATCTGCTCGTGCAAGCTTAACTTCTGCTTTATATTGATTAGCTAAATTAACTAATCGTGCTGAAGCACGAGCATGTAATCCTAGACGATTAATTACCGTAACATGTCTTTGTTGCATAGCTAAATCTTATTACATTTCCTTTTTTTACTTTATTTAGCGTTTTGGTGCCATTACTTCACTAGCAATATAAATATTTTTCTGTCCCTGTTCTCTTACTTTTCCAGCTAATATGCTTAAGCTTTCATCTTTTTGCTGACTAGCTAATTTTATTATCATAGGTAAGTTTACACCTGTAATTATTTCTACTTTACCAGGTTGGGAAAAAGTCATAGCAACATTAGTAGGTGTGCCTCCAAACATATCTGTAAGAATTAAAACCCCGCTACCTTGATTTACTTTTTTTATTGCTTGTTCAATTTCCTTTAATCCTTGCTCTAATTCATCATTCCATCCAATAGAAACAGCAATAATATGTTTGATTTCGCCAACAATCATTTCTGCTGCTGTCACCAACTCTATAGCCAAACGGCCATGTGTAACAATAATGCCTCCAACCATTTACTTTCTGCCTCGTAATTTTAATTTATTTTGCTAACAATAAGTCTTTTAGGCTATTTCCTAATAATAATATTACTATTTTTCTAAATTACTGTTGTAACAATTTCTTGAATACTTCGTTGTAACTCTTTGTCATCAGTAATTGGACTAACTATCGCTACTTCACAAGCAACTTCCGCGCTTATTCCTCGGCTAATAAGCTGAGCAGCATAAATTAGTAGTCTTGTAGAAATACCTTCTTCTAGTCCATGACCTTTAAGATTACGCACCTTTTCGCCTATTTTAACAAGGTCGCGGGCTGTTTGTTCATCAACTCCACCTTCGCGGGCAACAATTTCCATCTCTATGTTTGCAGGTGGATAATCAAATTCAATACTTACAAAACGTTGTCTAGTAGATTGTTTTAGGTCTTTTAATACACTTTGATAACCTGGATTATAGGAAACTACTAAAGAAAATTCATCAGGAGCCGTTAAAATTACAGAACGTTTTTCTACAGGCAAAATGCGTCGATCATCTGTAAGCGGATGGATAAGTACAATAGTATCTTTACGAGCTTCAACAACTTCATCTAAATAACAAATTGCACCGTGTTTTACTGCTGTAGAAAGTGGCCCATCGTGCCAAACCGTTGTTTCACCCTCTAAAAGAAAACGTCCAACTAAGTCCGTAGCCGACAAATCTTCATGACAAGCAACCGTAACTAAAGGACGTGACAACTTCCAAGCCATATATTGAATAAAGCGGGTTTTTCCACATCCTGTTGGGCCTTTTAAGAGTATAGGCAATTTAGCTTGATAAGCAGCAGTAAATATTTCTACTTCGTTTTTAACAGGTAAATAAAATGGTTCATCAATAATGTGATATTTCTCAATAGCTTGTTCTCTCATGCGTCCAATAATAGCAGATAAACATCGATCAGCAAAGAAGATACAGCTTAATTATAGCCTAGAATTTATTATTTGTTTTATATACCACTATTAGATTAACCTACTTAATTTTTAGGTAAAAAGCGTTTTAGTTTGCTAGGCAAAAAGCGTTCAACTCGTTTAAGGACGCTACGAGTTTGAGCTATACCAAAAATTGTAGTTAGCACAAAATAAGTTACTCCATAAGGAGCTAAAACTAAAATTCCTGTTATTATTGGGTGTTGAGAGCCTATAAAAAACTTTACACCTAAAGCTACTAGTGCAGCAAAAGCGGCTGAAGACCATAGTTTAGCACCATTTGCCCAACCTAAAGCTGTTTTTCCAATTCGTTTAGTTAAATTTTGACGTAGCAAAAATAGTTCTAACCATCCGCTAATTCCTGCTGCTAGAGCAATTCCAACCGTTCCCCAAGAATCATCTACTTTTAACCAACCTGGTACTTTTAACGCAAAAATTATGCCTAGTAAAATTGACATGCTAATACGAATAATAGCAAATTTTAATGGTGTTCGGGTGTCGTGTAGAGCATAAAAGGTTGATGAATAAAGTCGCCCAAGCGTAGCAGCTAATAACCCTACAGCAAAAGCTGCTAGCACTGTCCAAACATATTTTGTATCAGACACAGAAAATTTTCCTGTTTGATAGATCGTAGCAACAACAACATCCCCTAAAGCTAAAAAAGCCATAGCCGAAGGGATAACAAAAAAAGCTATTTGCTGTAAGCCGTTGTTAAGTTTCTTTCTTAAGATTTCTGCTATTTCTTCAGTTGTGCCAATAGCACTAGACATTGCTGGAAGTTCTGCCGCAGATACCGACATTCCAAATAAACTTACTAGTAATGTGTAAAGTATTTGTGCATAAGTTATTGATGAAACTGCACCTGGAGGAAGTAAGCTAGCTAATAAATTATCTGTGTAACCGCTAATTTGAACAACTCCACGAGCAATTACAACAGGAAAAAAGTTTTTAATCACTTCTCGAACAGAATCTAGACGAAAATTTACCCCTAAATGTAATCGTTTTATCAGACGAAAGACTACTGGAAGTTGAATAATAAATTGTAATGCACTGCCTACAACTAAGGCCCAACCAACTTTTATTGCTAGGTCGTCTATAGCAGTAGAGCCACCAAAAGCAAGTAGTGCGGCAATTTGTGCAGCATTCCAAACAACAGGAGCAACATAGGAGAGAAAAAATTTACGATGGCTATTAAGTACACCTAAACACCAGGCAGATAAAACTAGTAGTCCTGTACCAGGAAAGAAAATTTGTACAAGTCGAATGGTTAATAACCTTTTAGCACCTTCAAAACCTGGTGAAATCAAATCTATTAGCAAAGGTGTAAAATAAACGCCTAAAAGTACCAAAATAGTTGTTATTAAGGTTAATAAAGAGGCAACAACCCCAGCTAAACGGTTAGCTTCTTCCTCCTGCTCTTTAGCTAGCAACCCAGAATAAACTGGGATAAAAGAAGCTGAAAGAACGCCTTCACCAAAAAGATTTTGTAGAAAATTAGGAATTTTTTGCGCTGACTTAAAAGCATCCCCAGCATCAGAATTACCAAAATAAGAAGCAAAAATTCTTTCCCTAATTAGTCCAGCAATTCGGCTTAAAAATATTCCTAGTGCCACTAGCAAAGCACCTGCACTTGAATCTTTCCTAGACGACGTTTGAGAAGATGGTTTTTCAATAGGTTGTGTAGTGTTTTGATTTTCTTTTGACAAGGAAGTTAATTATTCTCCAATAATTCTAAAAGTTGTTTTAGTTCTGATTCTGGTAGATTTTCTTCTACTAAAGCAAAAAACTTGTCTTCTTCAAACCTAATATGCTTATAAAGTTGTTCTCCAAACTCATTAAGTGTTCTAAGGCTTGGCAATTGATTTTCTCGAACACAAGATTTTAACTCATCTAAGCGACATCTTAAGTCTAAATGTTCTAGAAGTAGTTGAGTAATTTCCCCAATATGATCTTTAGAATATCTTGCTAGCTTAGGAAGTAAAATTTCTTCCTCTTTACGAAAATGTTTTACAAGTTCTTCTTCCCAAAAAGAAAGGAATTTTTCCACAACTTCTTGAGTGGGTAAAGTTATCTTTTCACTTCCTAAATAACGTAAATTATAGGCTTGGACTAGTGCAAGATGATGCTCTCGTGAGAGCGAAACAAGGCTTTTATGTCGCTTCATTACTTTTCCTTTCTACTAGTTTACTAAATAGCTAAAATTAAGCACACTTTCTATTTAGTAGGGTTTTATTTAATAGATTTATTATTTAATATTACTTCCAAGCTAATTATTAGAAATAATCTTTTAAGTTTTATAAATGGGAGGGGCTATGTCAATTGTAAATCCGCAAATTATAGAAACACTTAAACACCAACATAGAATTGTTATAGATATGGCTACAAAAATACTTAATTCAATTAATAAAGATTCTCAAAATATAGATGATATTAGCATTTCTTTAAGAATCTTAGCTGGAAAAGTGCGTGAACACGTAGGATTAGAAGATAGAGAAATATACCCTCGGCTAATGATCTCTAGTGATAGCACTATTAGTAGCCTAGCCACAAAATATAAACATGATATTGGTGGACTTTTACCTAAATTTAATTTTTATATGGAAAACTGGCTAGATAAAACAAAGATTAAAAACAACTTAACAGATTTTATTAAAGATACAAATGAAATATTAAATGCTCTTTTAACAAGAATTGAAACCGAAGACAAAGAACTTTATCCATTAATTGATGGCTTAAGTGAAAAATAAACTAACTTTTCTTAACCCTAATATTAGCTCTAAAAAAGGGGATTTTATGTCAACAGTAAAAACTTTAATGACAGCAGATGAATTGTTAAAACTTCATGGAGATGGGTTTAGATATGAATTAATCGAAGGAGAACTTAAACAAATGTCCCCAGCAGGTGAAAAACATGGTGCTGCTATTGGCAGATTTACAAGTTATTTTGGTTACTATGTTTATGAAAATGATTTGGGTATAGTTTGTGGTGCAGAAACAGGTTATAAACTCAAATCCAATCCTGACACTGTAATAGCACCTGACGTTAGTTTTACTAGGAAAAGTCGTCTTAAAGAAGAAGAGTTAGTTGATAAATATTCTACAGTTGCACCAGATTTAGTTGTTGAAGTTACTTCACCTGATGATTATCCAAAAAAAGTGCAAAGAAAAGTTAAGGCTTGGCTTGATTTTGGTGTTTTAGTTGTTATTACAATTAATCCAAATAAACAAGCTATTAATGTTTTTCGCCCTAATTCTAATGACATAACCCTAACAGAATCAGACACTTTAGTTTTAGATGATGTAGTTAAAGGATTCTCTTATCCTGTAGCTAAACTTTTATTAAAACAAAAATAAACTTGAGCTAACTAAAAACTTAGAAAAAGGTAGTTTTTAGTTAGCTCAAAAATAAACTCTTGATTAATTTCCAGCAGAAATTTCTGCAACAAGTTTAATAGCACATTTAATTGAATTAGAAATAAAGCAATTTCTCTCTGATTTTTCTAAAATCTTCTCAGTTTTTGTTTTATCCTCAATATTTTTTAATACTACTTTTGGAGTAAGTGTTACTTCTGTAAATTCAAAAGTTTTAGCTCCAGCAGGTCTTTCTAGCTTTCCATTTGCTTGACAATTAAAACTAATAAATTCTAGTTTTGAAATTTCTGCAATTGCTAGAAAAGTTAGCATAAAACAGGAATTAATTGATGCTAAAAAAAGATGTTCTGGTGTCCAAATCCCGTCTTTACCGTTAAATTCAGGTGGAGAGGAAGCCATAATTGGCGGTAAAGTACCAGAACTTAGTTGACCCTCTTTTCCTGCTAACCAACTAAGATCCACTTGATAGAAATGTTCTGTTTGACTCACTTAAATTATTCTCCTTATTCATAATTACAAAAAGCTAATAACAACGTTGTTATTAGCTCTTACTAGAAATTTAGAAATTAAATCTAAAACCAAGTTGAAATTGACGAGGAGCAAAAGCACTTTGAAAACCTTCCCTTGGTGCAACAAAACGTCCATTTTCTTGACGTGGTAGATTAAAATTGCCTTGAGCATCAGGAAAAAAGACATTATTTACTTGGTTAATATTTACAGTATTAAATAGATTAAATACCTCTAAAAAGCCTTGTAAGCGGTATTTTTCACTAATTTGTAAGCTACGAGTTAGCCTAAAGTTAACATTGTAAAAACCAGGTGTAATACCAGCATTACGACTTATGCCATTAGGACGATCTCCAGCCGGGTTATCTCCATTTTGGTCTAAATCTATGCCAGCTAATAAATTATAAGGATGGCCTGATTCTAAAGTAATTATGGTAGAAACTTGAAAATCATGTAAAATTTTATAACGACTGTCATTAAAATCAACCGTCGCAGAAGCAACAAAACGATGTCGTAAGTCTTGAAGTGATAAACTTCGCTCATCCCCTGGTTTTAATGGGTTATTTGGTGGTTGAATATCAGGGCGTATGCTGTCAACTACATTATCAATAGATTTAGAAAATGTATAACTTGCTAAAAAATTAAAGTTTTTAATTAGCCTACGTTCTAAAGAAATAGTTCCAGCATGGTAATAGCTATCAAAAGCTGATTGAAATTGGATTATGTCGCCTTGACTTGGATCATTGCGGCCTATAATTGCACTTGTCATAGGGTCATTAGCAATAGGTCTAACTATAGGGTTAATATTTCGTGAGCCAGTTAATTTAGCACCTCGAACATAGATATAACTTAGCTCAATAGCAGTATTATTATTAAGTCTGTAATAACTGCTTAAGCCTGCTTGTTGAGTGTAGGCATTGCTATAATCAGGTTGAAAATTAAATGTTTGGCTAAGTTGAGCTATAAAAGGAACTGTTGAAGGAATATTTTGAGAATCAGCAAAACGATGATTAGGCAAAGAAAAAGGAATTATTGAAAAAGGAAAAGGAAACACAACAACTTTATAGCTATTACGAAATAAAGTAGCCGTCACACCATTTGCAACTACAGGAGAGCCAAAAAATATCCCATAATTAGCACGAATTTGTAATTTAGGAAATTTTTGTGGACTAAAAGCAATAGCAATACGAGGACTAAAGTTGCCATTATTGTTTGGAATAGCAGTCACACGAGAAAAATCATAACGCAAGCCTAATTTTACAAGTAAATTTTCTTTCAATCTAAAATCATCTTGAATAAAGGTAGAAAAAAGTTTTGTTTGAGTTGAAACATTACTGTTTCCAAAACCTTGAATAAAAACTGCTGGTAAAGCTAAACTTGTTAAAGGTAAATTAGCAGGAAAACAGGAAATAAACCTGGCAACAAACCAGAAAAGGCAGTCAAGAAATTATTTTGCACACTAGATCTAACTGTAGGGTCAAAAGTTGCTAGCCCATCAAAAAATGGAAGTCCTGGAATACCTGAAGCTTGAGCAAAGTCTATTGGAGCAAAGACGGCTAAACCGCCTTTAAGAAGTTGTAAGTCTGTTTTATCTCCAATGGTATTAAAAAATGAAAAATCTCCTCCAAATTTAATTTGATGGCGATCTCGAATTAATGAAACAGTATCAACAAGCTGAAAAAAACGTCCATCGCTAGGTTGTGGTAAAACAATATTACGGCCAAAAATTGCACGTCCTTGATCAGTAATAAGTTGAGTAGCAGGATTATTAACATCCACAGGATCAACTTTTTGAGTTAGTCGGCCATAAAGAAATCGTGCTTCATTAACAAAATTAAGGTTTGTATTTGTGTAAATATTATTAGCAGCAAAACTATAATCATCTAAGCGTTGAATGCCGCTAGAGGTTTCACTAACAAAGCCGCCAAGTACGTCTCCACCTGTTTCAAAACTACCATTATATTTATAGCCTCCATTAAAACGGACGGCTAGACGGTTAAAAGGTGAAAGGTTGATATCGCTACGTGCTAAAACTAGGCTATTTCCAATAGAAAAAGGGATTGCTCCATTGCTAAGGGGATATCCTTGGCGACGTGCTGAGGCTACAACTTGATCACTAATTGACACAATTGTATTTTGTTTAACAGAAAGCCGCTCAAATGAAATAAAGAAAAAAGCTTTGTCTTTTTTAAGCGGGCCGCTAAAAGTAAAACCGTTTTGATATTGGCGAAAAGGCACTTTTTTAGCAGTAAACACTTCTCTAGCACTAATTTTGTTATTGCGAAAAAAGCCAAATACACTGCCATGAAAATCATTGCTACCTGTTTTAGTAACAATATTGATTATTCCTCCAATTGCCCGGCCAAATTCAGCAGAATAACCATCAGACACAACTTGAAATTCTTGTATTGCTTCCTGGCTAAAAGTTGTACGTACTGCACCATTAGGGATATCATTATTGCTTATTCCATCAATAGTAAAGTTATTTCCTCTTGCAGTTTGACCATTAAAAGAAATTCCTGAAGTCGCTGTTGTTCCATTAGGAGGGATTCTATCCATCACCGCTCTAGCAACTGTTAAAGTAAAGTCTAAGTAATTTCGTTGGTTAATTGGCAAACTACTAATTTTTCTCCAGTTATATTTGTACTGCTTTCTGTGCGTACAGTAGCAAGTGTTTCGCTATTAACTGTAATAAAATCTGATGTATTGCCTGGTTCTAGCTCAATGTCAACAAGTGCTGTAGTCCCAACAGTTAAAATTAATGTTGTTGTAGCAGTTGAAAAACCTGTTGATGTTACACTAAGTTTATAAGTACCTGGTGGTAGTTGTGTTGCTTGATAAACCCCACTGTTAGATGAATTAGTAGAAAATACTAAATTAGTGTCTTCTTTTTCAATAGAGATTAGTGCATTACTAATTACTGCTCCTTGACTATCTTTTATTACTCCTGTAATGGCTCCAGAAGTTGCTCCTGATGATTGAGCTAAAGCAGCAGTATCAGCAATTAGTAGTAAGGAAATGGCAAAGCTTAATTTAATTAACGGTTTGTATAATCTAGTAAACATTGTAGTTATTCTTTAGCTGATTTAATGATTAGCTAAAAGAATTATATTTTAATTTAGAAAAAGACTGACATAAAATTTGCAGCCCTAACACATAAAAGTATACTATTTATATTTTATTAAGTGCATTTTTATTTAATCAAATCAACTAATTATGTTTAATTCCTTACAGCTTATAGATGAAGTATTAGATGGGAAATATCGTATAGACAAGCAACTTGGTCAAGGTGGAATGGGGGCTGTCTATCTAGCTACTCATCTTGGGACAAAGCGATTAGTCGCGCTTAAAGTTATTACGCCTCAATTTATGAGCAATACTAGCTTTGTAGAGCGTTTTAAGCGTGAGGCTGAAGCTATGGGACTACTTCGCCATCCAAACGTTGTAAATATTAGTGATTTTGGTTTTACAACCTTTCGAGATGACACACTTGCTTATATGGTGATGGAATATCTAAATGGTAGTAATTTAGGTAATTTAATTAAACAAAAAGGAAAGCTACCCCTAGAGCTTATTACTGATATAGTTGAGCAAATTTGTTTGGCAATTCATACAGCACACCTTCAAGGAATAATTCACCGAGACTTAAAGCCTGATAATATTTGGTTAGAACCAAATGGACGCGGTGGCTACAATGTCAAAATCTTAGACTTTGGACTAGCTAAACTACGGCCCAATATACCAGCAGGAATAATAAATAAACCTAGAGAAAAAAATCCTATTAAAATATCTCTTAAAACTTCTTCCAAAACTTTAGTTAATACTTCTTTAACCGAATCCGTAACCCTTGCCAATGAAATTACGCTTCAACCCCAGAAAAATGAAAAAGAAGATTCTCACGAAAGCGAGACAAAAATTATTCAGCCTCGCTTGACAGCTAGTAATGATAGCAATAGCACTAATGCTGATAATAGCCTTACACAAGTTGGGGATGTGCTTGGAACACCGCTTTATATGTCGCCTGAACAATGTAGCGGAGAACAAAACTTAGATGGACGATCAGATATTTATAGCCTTGGTGTCATTATTTACCAAATGCTAGCAGGTGAAACCCCTTTTCAAGGTAATATTTATACTTTAGTGGTTCATCATACAACTACCCCACCACCACCATTACAACAAAAAAATATTTTAATTTCTGAACCCATAGCCAATTTAGTTATGTCAGCATTGGCAAAAGATCCAAAAGATCGTCCGCCCGATGCAATGGCATTTGCAGCAGCATTTCGAGCCAACGCTAGTGGGGAAAGTGCATTCTTGCGTCAGGCAATTAGTTTATATAGCGAGCATTTTTTTCCTTTTGTTCGTGTAGCTTTTCTTGGTTATAGCCCAATGATATTTGGGATTGTAGCATTTTTTATGGGAATGCTAATTCCAGCATTTCATAGGCTTGAAATAATTCTTGCTATTATTATTTTCTTTTATCTAGCACAAATTATTAACAATGCGGTTACAGGTAGTTTAATTGTGCGAATGGTGGCACATTTTATTGAATATCCTGCAATTGCTTTTGATGAAAAGGTTGTTTATCAGGCTTTTAGGCAAAGATTTAAGGCGTTTGTTATCAGTTCTTTAGTTGCGCACAGAGCCTTTTTCCTTTATGTTGCAATTCCTATAATAGTTAATTCTTCTTTGCCAATAAACCCTAATACTTGGGCTTATTGGGTAATAACTTTAATTTTAATAACTATAACAGGCTTAACACTTAGAAAAGACTTTTTAGCGGGAAAATGGCTTTATTCTCCCGTCACGCTTTGGGAAAACCTAGAAGGTCAAGCTGCTTTGGATCGCTCTAAAGCTTTAGTAGAAAAACTAGAAGGTAGTATAGGAAAAATTTTTCCTTTATTTGTATTTGTAATGATAAATGTCTCAATTTTAGCAATTATGCTGGGTTGGTCATTTATTAACCATATAAGCTATAGCCGTACTTCCTCAGATATTGCCATTGAAATAACTACTGTTTCTTTAGGAATTATTTTAAGTATTGTTATTTGTACTCTACTTTGTCCAATAATTGGAATAGGTTACGCGCTTTTTTACCTAAAAGCTCGTCAAGCAGGAGGAGAAAAGACCTTTTCCCCAAACGATATAATGATTTAAAACTTCCTTAATTAAGGAATTTCCAAAATGATTGATAAATATCTTAATAAAATCATAAAAGGCGACTGTATAGAATTATTTAAGTTAATCCCTGATGAAAGTGTAGATATAACTTTTGCAGATCCTCCATTTAACCTAAAAAAAAAATATAACTCCCATAAAGATAGCCTTATTATCCAAGATTATTTAGATTGGTGTGAACAATGGATTAAAGAAACAGTGCGTGTAACTAAACCAACAGGATCTATTTTCTTACATAATATTCCAAAATGGCTGACGTATTATTCCTCTATGCTTAATAAAATAGCTGATTTTAAGCATTGGATTTGCTGGGACGCACCTACTATGCCGATGGGAAAAACCTTGCAACCCTCACATTATGGAATGCTTTATTATGCAAAAGATACAAAGAAAAATAAGTTTTATGAAATTAGATATCCACATAAACGTTGTCGAAAATGTAATTACCTACAAAAAGATTACGGAGGTAAAAAAGCTGCTCTGCATCCTTTTGGGCCTCTTGTTTCAGATGTATGGACAGACATTCACCGAGTTAAACATAACAAATATCGAGATGATCATCCTTGTCAACTTCCATTACATCTTTTAGAACGTGTTATTTTAATGTCAACGGATGAAGGAGATATTGTATTTGATCCATTTTCAGGAACAGGAACTACAGCAGTTGCAGCTAGGAGACTAGGCAGAAATTACCTTGGGTTTGAACTTGATGATGAATATGCAAATATTTCTATGAATAAATTGACTCAAGAATCAGCTAGCTCCAAAATAGGAAATTCCTGGGTGAGCTATTTTTTAAGTGGTATTGTAACTTTAAGAGATAAAGATTGGGAAAATATTTCTCAATACTATTTAATTCCAAACACAGCAAAACAAGTTGATTGTGTTGAAATCAAACTAAAAGATATTGAACAAAGTTGCATATGTCCATCTTAGGCTTATATTTTATGACTTTGTTTTCCTCTCTAAATAAGTTATAAAATAGCCAACAATTAAGTTTACTTCAAAAACACTATCAAATATTACTTAAGAGCAAAAGAATGAGAGAATGTAAGCAATGCCGTAGTTGTTATGACGATAGTTTAGAAATTTGCCCAGGCGATGGCGAGCAGTTACATTATTCTTTGCCCATTTCTACAATAATTAATGATACTTACCAATTAACTAATCTTTTAGCTCATGGTTCAATGGGCAGCGTTTACCGTGCTGAGCAACAAGGACTGCAACGTCCAGTAGCAATAAAAATACTTAATCCTAAACTTTTAACAAGCAATGTTGCCCGCGAACGTTTTCGCCGTGAAGCTTTAGCTGCTGCAAGTATAAAACACCCAAATATTATAGCGGTTTACGACTTTGCAACTACTAGTAATGGGCTTTGTTATATAGTTATGGAGCTTTTAGAAGGGCAAACTTTAGCCCAACGCTTAAAAGTTGAGACCAAAATAACTGTAAACGAAGCTGTAAAAATTACTTTAGAAGTTTGCGAAGCTCTAACCCAAGCTCATAGTCGGGGAATGATTCATCGAGACTTAAAACCTTCTAATATTTTTCTGTCTCAAATTGGTAACGACACAGTAACTAAAATTATTGATTTTGGGCTAGTTAAATTAAAAGAACGCACTAAAAAAACATTACTTCAGGAGCTTTAATTGGCTCACTACATTACACAGCCCCAGAACAATTTCGCAGCATTGAAATAGATGCTCGTGCTGATATTTATGCTTTAGGAACGATTCTTTATCATATGCTAACAGGTCGTCCCCCCTTTTGATACTCCAAACAAAACGCAGCTAATTTATCAGCAATTAAATGCTAAAGCTTTGCCACCTCATCATATTGTTTTTGATATTTCTCCACTTATAGAAGCGGCTGTAATGAAAGCGTTGGAAAAAGATCCCCAAGCGCGTTTTCAATCAATTACCGAGTTTGCTGCTGCACTAAAACAAGCTCCAAAACGTAACTTGCGCCGCACAGTAGGAATGTTTATTTCCCTACCACTAGATAAAAAAAGTAGCCCTACACCAGAAACAGAACTCCAACAAGCTACACAACAAGCCCTATCTTTTGAGCATTTTGTAGCACGTAAAAGAGAACGTGCTAAACTACGTCAAGCTTATGAACAAGCAAGCGAAGGAAAAGCTATTGCACTCTTAATTGCTGGTGATGCAGGAATTGGTAAATCACAACTTTTAAGTCAATCTCTAAAAGAGTTTCAAGAAACAGGAACTCTTTGCTTTTTTGGTCAATTTACCAACAATGTAACGCCTCTTTGGTCACTTCTAAATATAAAACCTTATTTACAAGAACTATTATCAGATACAAGTAAATTCCAAGAAATTTTTGGTTCAATTGCAGCAAATGTGCAAGAAGAAATTTTAGAGATTTCGTCTAAAATGCCAACAGCCGCGCTATTTCAGCCTAAAGTAGAAAATCGCTCAGAAAAATCTTCTGAACTGCTAGCACAAGTTTTTTTGCAGCTATCACAAAAACAGCCAATAGTAATTGCTTTGGACGACCTGCATTTAGCTGACGAAGCTAACCTTAATTTTTTAATATATTTAACAAGTATAGCAACCTATAAGCAAATACTTTTTCTTTTCACTGCTCGTAGCCAAGAGCTAGCACGTCCAGAAAATATGGTAGCTAATTGGTTAGATAGAATGTCAAATCAGCGTCAATTACAAAGATTAGCCCTAGGGCCGCTAGCCGCTAGCGATGTTCGACAACTAATAGAAAAGATTTTTTCACCCATTGTTATTTCAGACGAAGCTATAACTAAACTAGTAACAGCAACTGAAGGAAACCCATTTTATTTAACAAATTTGCTACGTTTAATGCTCTCAGAAAGCCAAATTAGCTGGGATGGTCAACAATGGATTACAAATAGCTTGATGACTATTAAAGTACCTGAAACCGTAGCACGATTGATTGAAGTACGTTTAAGCTTTTTGCCTGTAGAAAAGCGTCAAGTTCTGGAAAAAGCTAGTATTTTAGGAGAAACTTTTGGGTTTGAAGTTTTAAGAAAATTTGTTGGACTAGATGAAGACACGCTCTTAAAAATCCTGGATGATTGTTTGCGTTATGGGCTAATAAAAGAGGCTCGTATCCCTGAAGGGGTTCAACAGAAGACGACTATTACAGTTTTACTCAATATGTACTTTATCAAGTGCTTTATGAAAAATGGTCTGATATAGAGCGTAAAAACCAACATAAAATTGCAGCAGAAATTTTGTCTGAACTCTCGCAGGAACAAAGCTTAAATGCTTTTGCAGCTAGACAATTTGAGTTAGCCAAAGATATAGAACAAGCCTTTTGTCATCGCAGCATTGCAGCTAACCGCGCCTGGCGTGCAGGTGAAGTAAATTTAGCTAAACAGCAACTTAAAAAAGCTCAAGAGTTAACAGAAAAGCTTCCTCAATTGGAAAATCTGTTAGATTCAGCTACAAACTTAACAGAAGACAATAAAATATTAGCTTCTAATTATTGTGATTATTTAATTTTGTTTGTTGATTTAAAAATATATGACACAGTTGCACAGGCTGAAGAATCGATGGAACTTGCTGTTAGGCTTGCACAAAAACTTGGAGAAGCAATTTTAATTGTTCGTGTGTTGGTTGCTGCTGGACATTTTCAACAAAGCCGCAATGATTATATTGCAGCACTTAATTACTTTGAGCGAGCCTTAATGCTTTATCAGCAAACAGGAAATAAATCTCGCTATAACATTATTTTAGAACAAATAAATACACTTAGAGCTAAAACTAAGCCTCAAAAATTAACTGAAGATAGTTTTTAACTATTCTTGAAAAGGTGCTTGTTTAACTCGTTGATTAAATTGCAGATATTTAACAAAAAATCCTGTGCGTGATTTTGGTCTAATTTCCGCTTGACGACTAAGTAAAGCTGCAATTTCAGACTTAAAATTAGGACGAGGATAAAGCAACACAACTTTTTCAATAGTTTCTTTGTCTAGCTCGTCAAATCTATTACCAATAACATCAAAGGCCGCGCCTTCGTGCAAAAGATGAGCTTCTGCACCAAATTCTAGCCCTACAGTAATGTTTAGATGAAGGCTAATGGCTTCTGTAACTTTGTGGCGTAAATTGTCCGACAAGGCTTGTTTAGCCAAAAAATCTTCAGCAATTTTTGAACCTTCTACAGCAAAACACTCTGTTAGTGGGTCTTTTTGCCAATATTTTTCCGTTAAGCTTATGTCATGAAGCAAGGCAGCTATATAAAAAACTTCTCTGTTGTAATTTATGCCATCTCTTAAAGCTAGCAATGCTCCCCAAGTATAAGTTCGCAAACAATGATTAACTAGCATAACAGATGAAACTGAGCGACAAAATTCTTCTGATGCTTTAACAACGTCTGTTTGTGAAACTTCAATATCTTTAAGTCAAGCTTTTTTATATCTTTAGCAGTTAGTCCAAGTTTTTTCTGAAAGTCTTTTGTAAAAAGTTGCAACTGCATTTTTATAGCAACAAGACTTAACTCTAAACAATTGGAAAAACTCAGCTTACCTTTAGTTTCTTTTGCCCATTTATATGTTCCTATTTTTGCCATAAACACCTTAATAAAAATTTTTTGGTAAAAGCTATCAAATTTCTTGCCAATGTCAAATAAATAAACTATCCTTTTTTGGTCGGCTGCTAATAACCACTTAAAACCCTTGATTAAGGTGATTAAAAAATCACACCTAATCTTATTGTCTTTTAAGCAATCAAAAATTTTGCTTAAAAAAATCCTAACAATTTATTAAATATTTGGAGTCCATATGGCTTTTAAGATGGAAGATGTACTTTTGCGTTTAGACAAAGTACGAATTAGCATAAAAAATCCTTTTCAAATACCTATTACACTATTTGCTAGAGAAGATGTAACTATTGGTATGGAAGGGGTTAATCAATTACTTGAATTTATTTCTTTACAAAAAACCTTACAAGAACTTGGTCAAGATTTTTTTGGAAATAAAGATAGTCAAATCAAAGAAATTATTCTAACTCCAGATTTTCATAAAGGGTCTGGAATACCTGTTGGAACGGTAGTTGATGCCCAAGGTTTTGTTATTCCTCAAGCTATTGGAAATGACATTTGTTGTGGAATGCGTCTTTTAGTAACTGATTTAACACAAGATGAGTTATTAGCTAATGAAAAACAGGTTGAAAAACAACTTCGAGCAATTTTCTTTCAAGGCAAGCGTCAACTACCTTTGTCATCTCGTCAACGCCAAGCATTGCTTAAAGAAGGCTTGTGGGGACTACAAGAAACCTCTAAAGATAATGCTAATGTTGGTTTATGGAATTATTATGACGCACAACAACAGATGCAGGATCTTAACTTTGTCCATTTCCAAGGAGTCTTAGAAGCAAAAAATACTTTTGCTTTTGATGATTTTATTCAGTCAGCAAATGCGACGGCTGGTTATGATAGTCAAATAGGCTCAATTGGTGGTGGAAATCATTTTGTAGAAATTCAATCTATAGCAGAAGTTTTTGATGGTACTACGGCTCATATTTGGGAGTAAAACCTAGTCAAATTACTATTATGGTGCATTCAGGTTCTGTAGGTTTGGGTCATTTAGTAGGGGGACATTTTCGAGATCGCGCTAAAGAAATTTTCCAAAATCAATGGCTCATCCTGAACATGGATTTTATCCTTTGCCAATCGAAGGGCGACATAAAAATATGGCTATAAATTATCTGGATGCAATGAAAAATGCTGCTAATTTTGCTTTTGCTAATCGTCTTTTTAGGCTTAATGGTAATTGCTGCCTTTTCTCAAATACTGGGTCGCAAGGTTTCAGCTAAATTAATTTATGATGCACCTCATAATTTGATTTGGGAAGATGAACCTTCAAAGGAAATTATTTACATCGCAAAGGTGCTTGTCCGGCTTTAGGCGTTGAACCATCGATAAATAGCCCATTTTGTTATACAGGTCATCCAGTAATAATTCCTGGCTCTATGGGTGATTCAAGCTATTTAATGGCTGGTCAGGGAAACATAACAGCTTTATCAAGTGCTTGTCATGGTGCTGGTCGTGCTGTTGCACGAGGTCAAGCGCGAAATATGGATCAAGAGACTTACAAAAGTGTTGTAGCACCTCTTAAAGTTGTAACGCCTATTGATCCTAATGATATAGAAGTAAAACTACGACAAGATATAATGGCAAAATACCAAGATAGACTTAAGGAAGAGTCCCCGACTGCTTATAAAGCAATAACTCCTGTAGTAAACACGGTTGAGCAAGCTAGCATTGCTCGGCGTGTTGCTCGTCTTAGCCCTTTAATGACTATTAAAGGCTAGGTTTTCACTTTTTCTAAGAACAATGTAGGAAATTTTTAAGTTTTCAGATTTAATTATAACCTGTAAAATGCAAAGAATTTCCTACATTAAAAACCAATAGTTAAATCCATGGAAAAAAACTCTTCTACTTTAAAAACAAAATCTCTAACCTCTTTTTTTAGTAATAAATATGTAATTGTGTTAGGGTTTATTTTAGTTGCAATATTACGTTTTATTATTGTTGTCAAACAACTATAAACACAGGTGATACGCTTCGCCATATTAGTTGGGGATTAGTTATAAATAAGCTTATGGTTATTCAGCTATTAATCAAAACCTAATTGCTTTTTATCCACAATTAAAGTTTGTCGCTTGGAACCATTTGCCCTTTAACTACCCTATTTTGGCATTAGTTTTTGATCAAATAGTAACTTATATTTATCCAAGTCTTTTTTGTATAAAATTTGCACTAACAATTATTGAGTTTTTTAATACTTTATTAGTTAAAAAATTAACTAATAATTGGTTGTTATCTTTTGCTTATTGGGCATCACCTATATCTATTTGGTGGGTTTTAAAGGGGGGTTCATTTTGACCCTCAAAAAATTATATTTATTTTTTTAATTTTTTTGCTAACTCTAGGAAAAAATTTGTATATTTTTTTAGTGGTTTAGTATTTAAAGAAAAATTAACTGCTATGTTTCTTCTTCCTTTTTTCTTACTTAAGAAAAAAAAAAACACTTTAATAACACCCGCAAGAGAAAATAAATGAAGTAAAAAAAGGAGTTAAAAAAAAAGGGAAAAGAGTTTTCACGCATTAAAATAAAAAAGTAAACTAAAAAATGAGACCACTAAAAAGTTTAACACTAGAAGCAATAGTAGAAATACTGACAGAAGAATTTAAGAAAGTGCCAGATAAAAGAAGAGCCAAAAGCGTGACATGGGAAATGCACGATGTATTAATGGCGGGGTTTGCAATGATGTTTTTTCAAAACGAAAGCCTATTAGAGTTTCAAAGAAGAATGAAAAAGAAAAAACCAATAAGGAGGGTGGTAGGGAAATTATTTGAGAAGATAAGGCAAGTGGGATGGGCCAAAAGGTGGGTAAGTGAAATAGAAGGAAAAGACTATTATACAATAGCCCTAGATGGGAGTGAGTATTTTCATTCATTAAAAATAGAATGTGAAGGATGTTTGAAAAAAGAGTATGTAAAAGGAATACCGCATTATTCCCATATGGTAGTATCAGCAACAATAATAAAAAGTGGAACACATCAAGTATTGCCATTGGATGTAGAAGAAGTAAAAAATACATATGGGACAAACAAACAAGATTGTGAGATCAATGCAGGAAAAAGACTGATAGAGAGAATTAGAAAAGAACATAGACAGCTAAGAATATGTATAATAGGAGATGATATTTACTCACATGAGCCATTTATAGAAGATCTAAGAGAAAATAGGTGTGAATTTGTCTTAGTGGCGAAAGATACTTCACATCTTGAGTTAGCAGAGCAAATACAGCAACATCAGTTGCAAGGATTAATTGAGCAAGGAAGTTGGACATCTCAAGTTGGTAAAAAATTAGACATTATGAATATAGGATTCTAAATCAAATTGATTTAACCAAAAGTAAAAAAGTAAAACTAAACTACTTTGAAGTTTGGGAACGTGACTCTTCTAATAACTTACTCTATCATAATAGTTGGGTTACTGATTTTACTGTTACTAAATATAATGTCTGTGAGCTTTTTCTCATTGGTCGTAGTCGTTGGAAAATTGAAAATGAGCAATTTAATATCCAAAAAAATCATGGTTACCATATTACTCATAATTATGGTCATGGTCAGCATAATTTATCCATGATTTTTATTTGTTGAATTTATTAGCCTTTATTTCTCACTTAATTTTGGAGATGGGTACTTCTCTTTATCACGAGGCTAGAGGTTCTCTTTCCAGACGTGCTTTTTGGGGCGATTTACGCACTCTTTTGATCGTATTCTTTTTACTTCTTGGCACTCTTTACTTACTTTTTATGGATGATTCTGTTAATTCTAGTCCTTGACTTTGTTATGCTCAGGCCGGAGCAACTCTGTAGCGGCTTTCTTTTAACCTTTTTAACCTTTCTTTGTCTTTTTTCTTTTTAGCCATTACTTATCTTTTTACTTGATTTTGTGAGTCATCTCTTGGCTCATTACTATATTTTTGCCTTATAACTTTATTTGACTTATTTTTCTGTTTTATCTTTTACTCACCGGGAATTGCTGACTTTAATAAAACGTGGCCTTTTTTTCTTACTAGCTTTTATTCCCACTCTTTCTTTATTTTTTATTACTAATCCTTTTCAATTACTTCAATTTTGCTTGCGCTTTTTAATCCATTTTTCTTTAATTTTTTTTGACAAGGGGATGTCGTTTTATGGCTACCTAATTTGGATGATATTTTTCAAACCAAATACACTCATGGCTTGCCAGCTATACTTATTGCATATAGATTTCCAAAACCAGAAAGATTAGTAGAAATTATTACACCTCTTATTTTTTTTAGTTTTTCTAAAAACCGTATCCCAAGCACAACCTTGGTATTTGATATGTCATGTTGATACTCCTAAGAAAAATGCAAGTTGTGGAGATTGCCACTCCAAAGATCTCTAAACATCTGTAAGGTAGTGGCATTATTAGGAAATAACCAAAGGCCAGTAACAGGATCTTTAGCAACAGAGATAGTGCCATTATGGATACGGTCATGAAGCCAATGTTTAGGAATAGAAAGAGCCTTAGCTATTTGAGTAACAGTAAGAAAACCAGCAATACGCCTAGGATGGATTGAGTAGCTTTACGAAACACTCCATGTTTAAGACGAACACTGCGTACAGTATTTTCTAAAACATAATCCTTCATTGGGGATCTAAAGCCTTGGTCAGTTAAATATTGAGCAATTTCTTGGTCAGTTTTTTCTTCAGCAGTAAGTTGAAGGATAAGTTCTTCCACTTCTTTAAAAAAGGACAATCTTTCAAATGAACCTACTGAAACAGCTACTTTCAAAGTAGTAGTCAAGCCACCCTTCCAAACAATACGAGTTTGAATCTGATCTGGAGCAAGACGATGAATAACTATCTTATCAATAATGGCCCGCAACAAAGCTTTTTTCTGTTGCTGAGATAAAATTTGTTCTTGCCAAAGCTGAGGAAGTTTTTCACCAATTGAACCAAATTTTTCTTTCAACTCAGCACTAAGCAAAAAGGGTTGTGAAGATTGTTCTTGGAATTTATTGTGAAGGCTTTCAGCCTGTTTTAATTGGCGCAAAGCTGTTTCCCATCTTTGCTCAAGTTCTGATGCTACTAAACGGTTATCTGGATCTACACGATTAAATTGTCTTTCAGCTAAAGCTACTTGAAACCTCAATCTCTCTATTCTTGACAACGTGCTTTGGTAATCTGCTCGTCAGTTTGTTGTTTTGCCAACAAAGCCTGTGAATAGGAGTCAAGCTCTATGGGTGATAAAGCCTGGAAAAATGCCTCAACTACAGCTTTGTCAATAGGGTCAGCTTGTATATTTTGGCAAACTCTTACTCCATATTGCTGACGTAAAGCATTGCACAAATATTGTGTTGAGTGCTTGTACTGAACCATCATTTTATGGCCACACTCACCACAATAGACTAAGCCGTGTAATAGAGCTTTTCCTTGTCTGGGTACACCTCTAGTTTTATTGCGATCATACTCAGCATAGTTATCTTTAAGCATAGCCTGTATTTTCTCAAAAGTTTGCCAGCTTATATAAGCTGGATACTTATCATTAATTCTTATTTTCCACTCTTCAATAGGAAGTTTCCTTTGGATTTTATTATTGGTAGATGAAACTTTAGCTGTCATCCTAGTTTTACCATAAACAAAGGCCCCAGCATAAGCTGGATTTTTTAGAAATAAGATGATAGCCGCAACACTAGGTTTTCTCCATACTACATCCCCAAACTTGCTTCTACGAGGAATTAATAGTTGGTGATGGTTAAGGAAGCGTAAAACTTTGTTAGCAGACTTCTCCCGCAAAAAGTGCTGAAAATTAACTCAATGCGATTTTGAACCTCTTTATTAGGATCTTTCTCTACTCTGCCCAAAGAATCTCTTTCAAGACCTGTAGGTAAAAATAAAGCAAGTTCTCCTCTCTCTGCTTTGTTAAGTAAACCTGCATACATTCTACTTCTAATAGTATAAAGCTCTAACTCCGAAAGTTGCCCCTTTAAACCTAACAACATTCTACCATTAGGAGTAGATGGGTCGTAAATTCCATCCCTATCAGCAATTAGACAGCCTTTCCATCCACATATATCTAGCAAAGGATAAAAATCAGAACAGTTACGTGACAAACGAGTAACTTCAGAAGAAAAAATTATCCCTACTTCTCCCAAAGTTACTTTTGCAATTAGTTGTTTAAAACCTTCTCTATGTTGAGTGCTGGCTCCTGTAATACCTAAATCACAATCTACTATTTCTATATCATCTGCTCGCCATCCTAATTTTATAGCTTTATCTTTGAGAGCGTATTGGTAGTTGCAGACTTTCTTGATTGCTTAATACTTGGTGAAGAGTTGATTGACTTGAATATAAATTATCGCTTTTCTTGCTAAATGCTGAGTTGTAATTAATTCCGATTTGTTCATTTATAACCTCCCCCTAAGACCAAATTTAAGTCTTGGATAATTTGGTTTCGGATTTCTTTTGGTAGTTTTTTCCAGACTTCTGTTGGTTTGACTGGCATAGCACCTCGCACTCTTGGGCTAATTTCAAGAACTCTTCCAAAGATTCCTGAGTTAGCTTTGTCCTAATTATTGGCACTTGTGTTACGAGGTTAGTTGAGCAGACTTCTATCTTCAATATCATGTGCTTTTTATATGACACATACACATGACTTGCTCCTGTTCTTGAATTACTTATGTATATTATTGGAAATCTTCTTCCTTTTAATGGATGCATTGGATCTGTAACTTCTATTTCTGTTACATCCAATAATGGGTCATTGAAGGGGGTATTAAGTTGATGGATCGTTCGTTTGGCACTTTATTGCCGTAACGCCTCTACAGCCCTACTCCAGCGTTTATCCTGCTAGCACTAAATCTAATCTCCCATTAAACTTACTAATCAAAAACACTAGTAGCGAAACATCTCCATCAATACTTTGGCTAATATCAATCGGGGTTAGTAATTCCAAATCTCCTGGCTGTAGATGGAATAAACTGCATTAACCTTCTGCATTAACACTGAGTAAGCTTAATGGATTAAACTCAACTCCTGACGCATAACTTTAAGTACGAGTAGAGGATCCAGAAATAGTATTGACCTTTGCTCAATTTCCTGTGTCATTTCTGCTGTTAATGGATGGAAGCTTTCTTTTAGTCTAAACTTCCCTTTGCACAAATAGGCGTAATGCAACAACAAAAGACTCAAAACAAACACCACCAAGCCAAAACCATCAATACTTTTATCAGATTGGAAGCATTAAGGCTTTAACATACTTGTCTTAGCTCACTTACATCGTTTCTAATACGACTTTAAGAAGCTTTATCTCTAAGCTCTTTAATTAGAGTTTCAGTTTTTGCTTTGGCTTTTGCTCTCATTTTTTCCTAGCCTAGCGCTTCTTTAACAATAATGTTTTTTGCTCTTCTTGTTGCTGTTTTGAAGCCTTCTAAGATTAAGCATCCTACTAGCCCCCAGCTCTATAATAAACCCTCTGAAATCTCTAACTTATTATCCTGCTTTGCTTAAGAGCTAACCCTGTGGATTTTATTACAGCAAAACTCTCAACTCTCTATTTTGCAAACTACGAATTTTAACTTCCTACTTCTAATGAAAATTCTGCTTTAATTTCTGATGGTACTTTTGGCATAAAATATTCTCCCCATTTAATTTTCCAAATCAAATTAATCTAGTTGTTTATAACTATTACTATAACTATAGTTATTACAATTAATTATAGGTTATTTAAGAATAATGTTGGCATTATTGAATTGTTATGTAGGCCAATTTTTTTTTTTGTAAACTTAAATTAATATAATAGCTTTTAATCAACTAAATTGGGTTAAGTTAAGTTAGGTTAATTTCAGTTGTTGCTATCCGTTAGAAACATTGCTGCTCAAACTCATCAACTATTGATTTAAGTTCTTCTATCCAATCTCCATTATGAAAGTAGCTTATAAACCAATTGGCTTCATTAACTCTTCCTCTATCACAATGGGAACATCAGTTTAGGGCTCTACTATTCGCGGTGTAACTTACCAACATCTACTAGCTCTACTTTCATCCAACTAATAGTTTTTAGTCTAGTTTCGCCTTTTTCTTACTAATAAGCTATCTTGATTAAAAAATTATTTGTATTAATTCCTAGATGCCTACTGATTATCTAAATGGCTTCTCTACTAGTTCTACTACTTCTTCTTTTGTACAACTCGGTCTATTTGCACATTCATACTTGATATGATACTTAAACTATTTACTTGACCTAACATAATAACATCTCCATATGCTAACAACTTCAAGATCTGTTTATTTTCC